>JALYOU010000345.1 GCA_030856725.1 Pseudomonadota bacterium | reverse complement strand
ATGGCATCGCCTTGCAATCCGATGCGCAGGCAGATGTCGAAATCATGGCCGGCCACACCGCGCTGCTCAATCTGGATGCGGGCGGTGGGCCGGACATCCGCGGCATGGCCATTCCGCAGGATGACGTGCTGGTGCTCGGCGACCATCGCGGCGCAAGCGCCGACGGCCGCTATTTCGGACTCGTGCCCGCGCGCGAGTTCTACGGACGGGCCTCGCATGTCTATTGGCGTCGCGGCGAGGGATTCGTCTGGAAGCGGCTGTGAATGCGCTGGGTTTGGTGAATGCAACCCAGCCTACGTCGATCAGCTCAGCCTACTCGTCGATCAACTCCCCACCCGCCAGGAAATTCCAGGTGCGAGTGACGTGCAGGATGTCGATGTTGTCTTCGGTTTTCGGTAGTGCAGGGTAGGGCTCGGCGAGTTTGACGATGCGCAGGGCGGTGGCATCGAGCAGGGGGATGCCGCTGGAGTCGATGATCTCGGCGCGTTCGACGCTGCCGTTGCGGCGGATGGCGATGCTGACGACGAGCTGACCGGCCAGCCCGCGCCGACGCGCTTCGTCGGGATAGTTGAGGTTGCCGACCCGCTCGACGCGATCGACCCACGCGCGCAGGTAGGCGGCGTATTCGTATTCGCGCGTGCTGGCCGAGACGAACTTGCGCTTCGGCCGCTTGGCGTAACGCTGCGAACGCAGGTGGATCTCCGCTGCAAGACGCGCCATCGCCAGGTCGCGGTCGATTTTTTCCTGGCCCGTCGGGAGCGTCGATGGGTCGGTCTGCGGCGTGGCTTCGGGTGCCGGCGTGCGGGTATCGGATTGCAGTGCGCTGATGACTCGCGCTTTTGGCGGCGGCTGCGGCGCCGGTGTCTGCGCACGCAACGGCTTCGGCGCGACGCCGTCTTCCAGTTGCGGCACTCGTCCGGCTTGCGTATCGCGCGGACGATTGGACGTGTCGTGCTCGCCGCCGCCCTGATTGCTGGCCTGCGCGAGGAAATCGGCCTGCTTGGGCGTGAGCGGCGACGAGGTCTGCGTCAGGATCACGTCCAGCGTCGGCATCACCGGCGCGGCGTCGTCGAGCGCGAATCCCAAGCCCAGGATCAGTACCCCATGCACCAGCAGCGACAGAACCAGCGTCGCGCCGAGCCGCTGGTCTTCGCCGATGCTGGGTGCGGCGTGGGCAGGGGGCATGGTCAAGGACGAGAACGTTTCATGCCGTGGCATCGGCCTCGATCACATCAAACAACATTCCCGCGATGTTCAACCCGAACTGTGCATCCAGTTCGCGGATGCAGGTGGGGCTGGTGACGTTGACTTCAGTCAGGTAGTCGCCGATGACATCCAGCCCGACGAACCGCATGCCGCGTTCGCGCAAGGCAGGCCCGACCCGCGCCGCAATCCAGCGGTCGCGCTCGGTGAGCGGACGGCCCTCGCCGCGACCGCCGGCGGCGAGATTGCCGCGGAACTCATCGCCCTGCGGAATGCGCGCCAGGCAATACGGCACCGGCTCGCCATCGACCAGCAGGATGCGTTTGTCGCCCTGCGCGATTTCCGGCAGGTAACGCTGCGCCATGGCCAGGTGCCGGCCGCCGTCGGTGAGGGTTTCGAGAATCACGTTCAGGTTGGACTCGCCGGCGCGCGCGCGGAAAATCGAACGTCCGCCCATGCCGTCCAGCGGCTTGAGCACCGCTTCGCCATGTTCATGGACGAAGGCCTTCAGGGCGGCTGCGTCCCGGCTGACCAGGGTCGGTGGACAGCACTGCGGGAATTCCAGCGCACCGAGTTTCTCGTTGATGTCGCGCAATCCCTGCGGATCGTTCACCACCTGGGCGCCCTGACGCTGTGCCAGGGACAGCAGATGCGTGTCGTGAAGGTAATCCGGATCCACGGGTGGGTCCTTGCGCATCAGGACAACGTCTCCGGATCCCAGCACCCTCTGTGACGGCTGTTCCAGATCGAACCAATGACCCGCAGCGTCACGCACGGTCAGCGCGGAAACAGTCGCCATGGCAATGCCGCCGCTGGCGAAAAGTCCACCGGGAGCCACGTAATGCAGGCGATGACCGCGCCTCTGCGCCTCCAGCAGCATCGCGAAGGTGGAGTCCTTGGCGATCTTGATCGCCTCGATCGGGTCCATCACCACGACGATATCCAGCGGCATGCGAACCCTCCACGGCAGAATGTGACGAATGTTAGCAGCCGTGT
>JALYOU010000337.1 GCA_030856725.1 Pseudomonadota bacterium | reverse complement strand
ACCTGGAAAAATAATCGTCGATCGGTTCCGGCCGATGCACGGCGTAGCCCTGTGCGAAGTCGACGCCGAGGCGTGCCAGTGCGTTGATGAGTTCGTCGCTTTCGGTGTGTTCGGCGATGGTGCGCTTATCGAGTACGTGCGCGATCTCGTTGATCGCGCGCACGATCGGCACCGACAGCGTGGATGTGCGCAACTGTTTGACGAAACTGCCGTCGATCTTGAAGTAATCGACATCCAGCGTGTGCAGGTGGCTGAAGGAACAGAAGCCGGTGCCGAAGTCGTCGAGCGCGAAGCGGCAGCCAAGATCGCGCATCTGGCCGATGAAGCGCTGCGCGCGTGCCAGGTCGCGCACCGCGCTGGTTTCGGTGATTTCAAGGCACAGCTTGTCGCCGGGGAAGGGGCTGCGGTTGACGCGATCGGTGAGGAAGGCGATGAACTCCTCGTCGACCAGCGCTTCCGCCGACAAGTTGATGCAGCACATGGCGATGCGCGTGCCGGCATCGGGATGTGCTTCCAGCCAGTCCAGCGCGATGCCAACCACCGCGCGGTCGATCGATACGCTCATGCCGAAGCGTTCCGCCGCCGCCAGGAACGGACCGGGCAACAGGAGTTCGCGGGTGGCCGGATCGCGCACCCGCAGCAGGATTTCGAAATGACGTCCCGTAGCGTCGCCGGCACTACCTGCGTGCAGCGGCTGGATGGTCTGGCAATACAAGCCCAGATCGTGCTTGCGCACGGCCTCGCGCAGCCGCACCGCCCAGTGCATGGCGCGCGTGCGGTCGAGCGTCTCGCCGCCGTGCAGCGCCGCCATGCAGACGCGGTTGCCGCCCAGTTCCTTGGCGGTGTAGCAGGCGGCATCGGCCTGCGACAGCAGGCTGGCATAGTCCAGATCGGTGGCGTGGAACGGCACCAGGCCGACGCTGGCCGTGGTGGCAAGCACGTCGTCGTGCCACGCGCAGCGGTAGCTGGCGACGGCGCGCAGCAGCGTCCGCGCGCGATCCTCGGCGACACTCGGACTGCAGTTCTGCAGCAGCATCCCGAATTCGTCGCCGCCCAGGTGCGCCACCAGGTCGTCCGCCGGCAGGCTGGCGCGCAGCAATCCGGCGACGCCCTGGATGAAGGTATCGCCCGCCGCATGGCTGGCGGTGTCGTTGATCAACTTGAGGTGATCCAGACCGAGATACGCCAGCGCCCGTGGGGGCGGCTCGGGAATCTCCAGTTGCAGGCGCACCTGCTCCTCGAACGCCTGCCGGTTGGGCAGGCCGCTGAGAGGGTCGGTGGTGGCGCGCCGCAGCAGGTGCTCGGTGGTACGCCGCCGTTCCTGCACGGTGATGGCCAGCAGCAGCGGCAGCAATGCCAGCATGCACAGAAAGGCGAGCAGCGAGGCGCTGTCGAGGATGTCCTCGGGCGCCGGGAAACCGGCCAGCCCGAACCCGGCAAACAGGCCGATCAGCAGGATCGAGGCAAGGCTGCCCAGTGCCGTCCACAAAGGCGGAAAACGCAGCGCCGACCACGCCAGCAGCGTCAGCGGCAGTACCGTGACGCCGAGCGGGTACTGGCCACCGAAACTCGCGCCCCAGGCCATCAACAGGTAACTGGCGGCAAGCAGCACCAGCCAACCCAGGCGTTCGGGTTCCTGCGCGTGCGGCGATCCTGGGGCGGCGTCCTGTCCACGCGGCGCCATCGCCAGTAACAATGCGGGCGCCACCGCGACCACGCCGACAAAGTCGCCCAGTGCCCAGCGCAGGAACGCCAGCGGCCACTGCGCGCGCGTCACCATGCCGCTCACGTGCAGGCCAGCCAGGCCGATGGCGGCGCCGACCAGCGCCAGCAGCACGCCACCGCGCATCAGCGCCAGCATGGCGCGCAGGGTCAGGCTGTCCTCGCGCTTCACGCGCAGCGCCAACCAGCCGCCGGCGAGCGTGCCCATGGTGTTGGCAAGCAACGAAAACGGCAGGAAAGCGACCGGCACCGGCGACAGCAGCAGGTGGAACGGCAGCAGCACCAGCGGCACGATCACCACCGCGCGCAATCCGTAACGCATGGTCGCCGCCATCGCCACGCCCGCGGCCGGCCAGAACAACGTCACCTCACCGCTGTCGCGGATGAAGGCATCGGCGAACGCGCAGCCGGCGAGATACAGGCCGCCCAGCAGCAGCCAACGCCATGCCTGACGCGCGTTGTCATTCACGATGCCCACCCCTCCACGCCGCATGCCAAACCGCCGCACCGGCCGGTAACGCGCGCGCGTGCGATTGCGAAGGATGGCGGGACGGCCGCAGCATCACGACGATTCCGCGGGCGACGGCATCGCAGGCAACGGCATCGACCCGATCAACGTGATCCTGCCATCGCGGATCATCTGTTCGCTACCGGCATGCAGGTCGCGCAGCACGTTGGACGCATCGGTGTGCTCGGTAGGCCGGAAGGCCGCCCAGCCATCGCGGCCATGGCTCTTGACGTAATACAGCGCCAGATCGGCCAGTTCCACCGTCGCTTCCCAGCCCAGCGGCATGCGGCCATCGATGAACAACGGGTATTCCGCGAACCCGGTCGAACAGGTCAACTTCAACGGTTCGCTACCATCGACATGGAACGGATGCTGGGCCACGGCTGTGCGGATGCGCTCGCCGATCAGGCCCAGGTGCCGCCCCGGCATGGGCCGGAACAGCAGCAGGAATTCCTCGCCGCCCCAGCGCACGATGTAGTCGCCGGTGCGCACCAGCCGGCCCAGCACCTGCGCGAACTGCTGCAGCACCTGATCGCCCACCTTGTGGCCATGGGTGTCGTTGATGATCTTGAAATGGTCGATGTCGATCAGCGCGAACACCAGCACTTGGCCGTCGGCGCCAGGGTGGCCGAGATCGCGGCCGTAAAAGGCGATGTCGGCGGGAATCTGGTTGGCCAGGTAGCGGCGATTGCGCAGACCGGTGAGCGGGTCGGTCTGGCTGGCATCCTCCAGGCGCTGGTTGGCGACTTCAAGCGCCGCCGTGCGCTGCTGCACCAGGGTCTCCAGTGCTTCGCGCTGCCGCTGGTGGCGATGCTGCTGGAACCGGTACACCCCGAACAGCGCCGTCGCCAGCAGCAACGCCAGCAAGACACGGAACAGCGACGTCTCATGGAAGTACGGACGGACCTCGAACGACATCCGCGCCGGCGTGCGTTGCCACACATCAGCGTTGTTGCTGCCCTGCACCTCGAAGGTGTACGGCCCGGGCGGCAGGTTGGTGTAGTTGACGCTGCGCCGTGTCACGTCCTCGAGTTCGCGCCAGTCCGGGTCGTAGCCGCGCAGGCGATAACGCAGACCGATGCTGCCCGGTTCCTGGAAACTGAGCGCGGTGAACTCGAAGCCCAGATCGCGTTGGCCGGACGGCAGCGTGGTGCCTGCGACCGCGTTGGCGTTTTGCCATTCGTCGCCGCTGCGCACGCGTTCGATCATCAGCGTCGGCGGCACCGGGTTGCGGACGATGCCCTGCGTGTCCAGTACCACCACGCCGTTGCGCGTCGGCAGCCACAGCCGTTGCTGCTCGATGAATCCCTTGGCCATGCCGGCGCCGTTGCAGCAGTAGCCTTTCTGGCCGCTGCGGCGGTCGCCGCGTTCGTTGAGCAGCATTTCGCCGCGGACCTGCTTACGCTGGCCGCGGGCATAGGCGCGCAGATCGGCGATCGGCACGCGGTAGACGCCGCGGATCCCTGCCACCCACAACATGCCACGGCCATCGTTGGTAATGAAGAACGGCGAGTTCACCGGCACGCCTTGTTCGTTGGCGAAACGCGCCCAGCGATCGCCGTCCAGCAGGAACATTTCTTCCGACAACGCGCCGATCACCAGCGCGCCGTCGGCCAGTTCGTGGATCGCGGTCACATCAAGATCCGGGCGCAGTCCCTTGCCGATTCCGAGCGGACGCAGCGTCTCGCCGGCCAGTTCGTACAGACCGACATGGGTGCCGACCAGCAGCCGGCCATCGCGGGTCTGGTGCACCACGCGCACGCGCGGATCGGCCAAGCCTTGCGCGGTGCCGTATAGCTTCAGCGTTTCGCCGTCATGCCGGAACAAACCCTGCGTGCTGGCAATCCACAGGTGGCTGTCGCGGGCGCGCAGGAAGCCGTTGATCTGCGCGCCGGCCAGCGCGTCGAATCCGGGAGGCACCTGCAGGCGGCCGTCGCGATAGTGGGTCAGGCCGCGCCGTGTGCCGATCCACAGGCCATCGCGTTCCGGCAACATGGTGTAGACATTGGGATGTGGCAGGTCCGAGCTGCTGACCAGCTCCTGGTAGCGGCCATCGACGAACTGGCTCAAGCCGTCGTTGGTGCCCACCCACAACCGGCCGTCCGGATCGCGCGCCAGCGACCACACCACGATGTCGTGCAGGCCCTCGTTGATGCTGTAACGCCGCGTCCAGCCATTCCACATCCGCGCAACGCCTTCCCACTGGCTGCCCAGCCACAGGTTCCCTTCGCGATCTTCGAAGATCGAGCGTACGCTCTTGAACGCGGTCGGGTTGTCGTCCGAAACGAATTCGCGCACGACGCCCGCGCGCAGGCGCGCCAGGCCGCCGATCGTGGCGATCCACAGATTCTGGTCGCGATCCTCGTACATCGCCTGCACCGGCGCGGTACTGAGCTTGCTGGGTTGCGCATCGTTGCCGGCGTGCCGTTGCCAGCCTCCGGCGCCTTGCAGGTCGCGAAAAAACAACCCGCGATTGCTGCCCGCCCACAGGCGCCCGTGCGCCCGGAGCAACTGGCCCACGGTGGCATCTTCAGCGTCGGGCAACGTCTCGAAGCTGCGCACGCCGTCCTGGATACGGTAAATGCCGCCGCGGCTGCCTACCCACAGTCCCTCCGCATCCACCAGCAAGGCCTGCGCCGGACCCGGCAGCGCGTGCGCCAGCACCACCTTGCCGCGCCGCACGCGGAACACGCCCACCGGCGTGCCGGCCAGCACATCGCCGCGCGCATCCAGTGTCAGCGCCTGCACATCGAGGGGCCCGTAGGCAGGGTCCGCGGCGGGGATGGCGTGGAAGCGGCCGCTTTCGTGCAGCGCCAGGCCCTTGTATGTGGCGATCCACAAGCGGTCCCTGCGATCGGTCAACAGCACCGATGTCCACAACCCCGGGATGGCGGGCGTGTTCTCCATGTTGTAGGTGACGAAGCGCACGCCATCGAAGCGCGCGATACCGGCCTGCGTGCCGACCCAGATGTAGCCCA
>JALYOU010000327.1 GCA_030856725.1 Pseudomonadota bacterium | reverse complement strand
TGCGACTTCGAGGAAGGCGGCGTCGACTACGTCTATCGCGATGCGTCGCGTTTCGACAAGGATGCCTCCCAGCGCGACGCGTTGCGCGAGATCGGCATCGCCACTGAAGTCTTCGATACGGCCGGTTATGCGCAGGAAGAACCTGCGATGCGCGAAGGCGTCGTTGCAGGCACGATCCGTTTTCCAGGCGATGCCAGCGTGCGTCCGAACGACTATGTCGCCGAACTCGCGCGCGTGGTGCGCGAGCGCGGCGGCATCATCGAGGAGGATTGCCGGGTCGAAGCCGTGTCGTCCGAGAGGCATGAAGTGATTGCATCGACATCGCAGGGCGTGCGGCGTAGCCGCGATGCGGTGCTCGCACTCGGTGCGTGGTCGCCGACGCTTGCGAAGTCGCTGCGGTTGAAGTTGCCGATCCAGCCCGGAAAGGGCTATTCCATCACCTACTCACGGCCGCAATTCGCGCCGCGCCGCCCGATCGTGCTGAAAGAGGTGTCCGTGTGCGTGACCACGTGGGAAGACGGGTATCGGCTCGGCAGCACCATGGAATTTTCCGGCTTCGACAGCACGCTCAACACCAGGCGGCTGGACGCGCTCGAGCGCGGCGCGCGCGTCTACCTGCGTGATCCGGTCGGCGCGCAGCGGCGCGAGGAATGGTTCGGCTGGCGGCCGATGACGTACGACGATGTGCCGATCATCGGCCGCGCTCCGGGCCACGATCGCCTGTGGCTGGCGACGGGGCATGGCATGCTCGGCGTCAGCATGAGCACCGGCACCGGCCAGTTGATCGCGGACCTCATCAGTGAACGCGCACCCGCGATCGACCCTGCCTTCTATCGCGCCGAGCGTTTCCTGTGATGGATGGATGTGCGCATGCTGTCGGACATGACCGACATGGGTGAGCAGGACTTCGATTTCGACCTGATCGTGATCGGCGGCGGTTCCGGCGGTCTCGCCGGCGCATTCCGCGCAGCCACGCACGGCGCACGCGTTTCACTACTCGAACCCGCCGCGCTTGGCGGCACCTGCGTCAATGTCGGCTGCGTGCCGAAGAAAGCGATGTGGCTCGCCGCTGACCTGTCGCAGAGAATTTCGATGGCGGCGCAGCTGGGATTCGACGTGCCGGCACCGCAACTGGACTGGGCGGTGTTCATCGCCCATCGCCAGCGTTACATCGAGAACATCCATCACAGCTATCAGCAGCGGCTCGATGAGAACACGATCGCATTGTTGCCGGCGCGTGCGACATTCGTCGCGCCGGACACGGTCGAAACCTCCGACGGCGTGCGCCTGCGCGCGCCGCATATCCTCATCGCCACCGGTGGGCAACCGCTGCGACCGAAGATTCCAGGCGCGGAACTCGGCCTGGTCTCCGACGATTTCTTCCAACTGTGTTCGGCGCCCGCGCGCGTCGCCGTGATCGGCGGCGGCTACATCGGCGTGGAGTTGGCCGGCGTGCTGCAGGCGCTCGGCAGCCGCGTCGACATGTTTGTGCGGGGCCGGCGGGTGTTGCAGGGATTCGACGAGGACCTCACCACGCAACTGGTGCGGGATTACCTGCATTACGGTACGCGCACCCACTTCGGCTTCGACGTGCAGGCCCTGGAGCAAACGGACGACGGGCGCATCAGGCTGAGCGACGCGTTGGGTGAGTACAGCGAGCCATTCGACAAGGTGATTTTCGCTACCGGAAGGCGGCCCAGCACCGATGCGCTGGGCGTGGATCGGGCCGGCATCGAACTCGACGCAAAGGGCCACATCACGGTCGACGCCTACCAGAACACCAGCGTGCCGGGCATCCATGCCGTTGGCGACGTGACCGCGCATGAAGCGCTGACCCCACTTGCGATCGCCGCCGCACGGCGCTTGATGGATCGCCTGTTCGGCGGTGATGCCGATGCCAAAATCGATTATCGCGACGTCGCCACCGTCGTCTTCGCCCATCCCCCAATCGGCAAGGTGGGCATGACCGAAGCCGAAGCACGGTTGGAGCATGGGGATGCCGTGCGCGTGTACCGCACCGGCTTCCGCCCGATGCTTCACGCGCTGGCCGACTCGCCGCAGCGCAGTCTGTTCAAGCTGGTGTGCGTTGGCGAAGACGAACGCGTGGTCGGCATCCACCTGCTGGGCGAAGGAGCCGACGAAATCCTGCAAGGCTTCGCCGTGGCGCTGAAGAGTGGCATCACCAAGCGCGATCTCGACGATACCGTCGCGGTCCATCCGACCAGTGCCGAAGAAGTGGTTTTGATGCGATGAATGCAGATTTCATCAATGCAGATGCGATGAGTGCAGACCCGATCATCACCGAGACGTACGCGTTGCATCGCGGCAACGCGCCATTGCTGATAAGCGTGCCGCACGACGGCGCGCGACTCCCTGATGACATCGTGTCACAGCTGACCGACACCGCCCGCCACGTCCCCGACACCGACTGGCACATCGCACGCCTCTACGCCTTCGCGCGGGACCTCGGTGCATCGATGCTCGTGCCGAAGTTCTCGCGCTACGTCGTCGATCTCAACCGTTCCGAAGATGATGTTTCGCTGTATCCAGGTCAAAACACCACGGGCCTGTGCCCGATTGTGCAATTCAACGGCGAACCGGTATACCGCGAAAGCCACCAACCCACGCCGGAAGACATCGCGCAACGCGTCGATCGCTACTGGCGGCCGTATCACGCTGCGCTGAGCAGCGAACTCGACCGCATCCGCACCGCGCACGGACGGGCCGCGTTGTGGGAAGGGCATTCGATCAAGGGCAAACTGCCGTTTCTGTTTGGAGGGCAACTGCCGGACCTGAATCTCGGCACCGCGAACGGCGCGAGTTGCTCGCCCGAACTGCAAGTACGCCTCGAAGCAACACTTGCCTCGCAGGATCGCTACAGCCACATCGTCAACGGTCGCTTCAAGGGCGGCTACATCACCCGTCATTACGGCGACCCCTTGAATGGCATCGACGCCGTGCAGCTGGAAATCAGCCAGCGCATCTACATGGACGAGACTTCGTTCGCGTACGAGGAGGGCAAGGCGCTCTCGACAGAAGGCATCATCCGAAGCCTTCTCGCCACAGTACTCATATAGGAGCGGCTTCAGCCGCGAGCTTTGCGTTTTGCATCCGTGCAACAACAGTGCGCCGATGCAAATCACTGTTGGTTGCCACTGATCGGCAGGCAAAAAAAAGCGGCCGAAGCCGCTTTTTAATAAAAAACGTGAATCTTCAGCGCTTTCCGCCACCATCGTTTTCCCGTAGGAATTTCTCCACGCGCTCGTAAAGGTCCGCGCGGGTCGCGGGCTTGTAGAAGCCATGCCCCTCGCCTTGCGCCACCATGGTTTCCACTTTGGTGCCGTTTGTGACAAATGCGCTTTTCATCGCGTTGAACTGATCCATGGGTACCCTGCGGTCGATCGAACCCTGCGCCAGGAATACAGGTACCTTGATCTTGTCAACATTGCGCGACGGCGAGTTGGCGATCAGTGCCGCCTGGTCGGTGCCCAATACGCGATCCATGTAACGCCGCCCGGAACGTGTGTCATCCACATCGCCCTTGTTCTTCATCACGACAAGGTCATAAACGCCGACATACCCGACTGCGCATTTGTAAAGGTCCGGATAGCGAATCGGCTGCATCAGGGCCGCGTACCCACCGTAGCTGGCGCCATACGTGCAGATGCGTGCGGGATCGGTGAGCTTGTTGTCGACGGTCCACTTGACGCCTGCGGCGATGTCGTCCTGCATCTTGCCGCCCCATTCGCGATAGCCCATGCGCTCGAAGTCCTTGCCACGCTGGCCCGAGCCACGGAAGTTGACCTGCAGCACGCCATATCCCCGACTTGCGAAGAACTGGGCGTCGCTGTCGAACCCCCAACGGTCGTACACGCCATGTGGGCCGCCATGCGGAATGACGATCAACGGTTTGGTACCGGCGCCGCGCGCGGTGTAGAGGCCATGGATCTTGACCCCATCCGTGCTGGTGAACTCGATCGGCCTCATCTGTGCCATCTGCTCCGGTTTGATCCAGGGCATGGACTGGGCAATCAGCTGCGCTTTTTTTGCCTCGCGGTCGTAGACGTAATACGCGCCTGGATTCCGGTCCGACCATACGGTGAACAGGACCTTGTTGTTGTCGCGGCTGAAGTTGTTGAACGTCACCAGTTCACCGGGAAACGACTTCATCAAACCGGCATGCAACTTGGCGTATTCCGACGAGGGGTCCAGATACTGCACGGAGGGCTTGGCTTCGTCATAGACAACGGCAAAGGGAACGCCATTGCGCCCGGCCGACTCGAAGTAGGACGGTGCCACTTCAGCTGTCGAAGGCAACATTGTGCGCGTGCCGGCAGTGAGGTCGAGCTTGTACATGCGCGATGCTTCGCCGCCATCGGAGAGCGCGGCGTAGAAGACGTTGTTGTCCTCATCGAAGTGTCCGAAATCGATGTCGTAGCCGGCCATTGGCTTGGGCATGGGCTGCCAATCCGCGGCCGCGGTCGGGCGATAGGCCAGCACTGGGTCGTCGTTGTCGTCCCAGGTCACGCGGATGCGCGCACGGCCGTTGTTGTCGAATATCAGGCCGGCCGGCTCGCTGATGCGTTCGACTTCATTTCGTGTCCCCGTGTGCGAGTCGACCTTGTAGATGACCGTATCGGGTTCTTCGCCGCAGTCCCAGCAGTTGAACGAGACCAGCATCTTGCCGGGTTCATGGTCCAGCACTTTCACTACCGCTGCCGAGCCTTTGTCCTTGTGTTTTGCGGTGGCGCGACCATGGTCGCGGAAATAACCGAACAGGGTTTCCTGGTCATTGCCGGTCAGATCGGTGGAGAACAATTGTCCTTGGCTGTAGGGCAGCGGGCGCAAGGGCCTGGTGGTGGCGCGCGCCAGCACGATGCGGTTGTCGTCGGTCCACGTGATGTCGGACACGTGCTCCTGCTTTCCGAAGCGGAGCGTCTGGGTCTTGCCGCCTGCGATCTCGACGATCTGAAGCTGCGTCTCGGAACCATCTGCGCTCGGCACCGCGATCGCAACGTGCTTGCCATCGGGCGAAAGCGACACTTCATAAACTTCTGCATGCTTGGCGAAATCGAGCGCCGGTATCGTCTGGGCGTATGCAGGGCCACACAGCCCTGCCGCCAGCACCAATACGCACTGGCCTTTGATGTTCAATGTCATGAGTCCCCTATTCGATGATGCGCCCCTCAACCCGGGGCGGGGACAGCTTACCGGGCGCAACGGCCCGCACAAGCAGAAACTGCGGAGGGGGCTATCTGGAGTCGAGGCGAATCCTGGGGACGCGGATATGCATCACACTTCGAGAGTCGCCAGATCGCCTTTCTGCTCCAGCCAGCTTTTGCGATCGGATGCGCGCTTCTTTGCCAGCAACATGTCCATCAGCGATCGCGTCTCCGCATCGTCCTCGTTGGTCAACTGCACCAGCCGCCGCGTATCGGGATGGATCGTGGACTCGCGCAGTTGTTGCGGATTCATCTCACCGAGACCCTTGAAGCGGGTGACATTGACCGTGCCTTTCATTTTTTCGCGCTCGATGCGCTCCAGCAGCAGGCGCTTCTCCTCCTCATCCAGCGCGTAGAACACCTGCTTGCCAACATCCACACGGAACAGCGGCGGCATGGCGACGAAGATATTGCCGGCGGCAACAAGCGCGGGAAAATGCTTGAGGAACAGGGCAGTCAGCAGTGTCGCGATGTGCAGGCCGTCGGAATCGGCATCGGCCAGGATCACGACCTTGCCGTAGCGCAGCCCGGTGATGTCGTCCTTGCCGGGATCGCAGCCGATGGCGACGGCGAGGTCGTGCACTTCGTTGGATGCGAGCACGCCGCCGGACGCGATTTCCCACGTGTTCAATATCTTTCCGCGCAACGGCAGGATCGCCTGGAACTCCTTGTCGCGGGCCTGACGTGCGCTACCCCCGGCGGAATCGCCTTCGACCAGAAACAATTCCGTGCGCGACAAGTCTTGCGAGATGCAGTCGGCGAGCTTGCCGGGCAGCGCCGGACCCTGCGTGACTTTCTTGCGGACAATTTGTTTTTCTGTTTTCAGACGGATGCTGGCGCGCTCGATCGCGAGTTGTGCGATGCGCTCGCCGAGCGCGGTGTGCTGGTTGAGCCACAGCGAAAACGCATCGTGCGCGGCGCCCTCGACGAAACCGGCGGCCTGGCGCGAACTCAGGCGTTCCTTGGTCTGGCCGCTGAACTGCGGATCGGTCATCTTGATGCTGAGCACGTAGGCCACGCGATCCCACACATCCTCCGGCGCCAGCTTGATGCCGCGCGGCAGCAGGTTGCGGAAATCGCAGAACTCGCGCAGCGCATCGGTGAAACCGGTGCGCAGGCCGTTGACATGGGTGCCGTGCTGCGCGGTGGGGATCAGGTTGACGTAGCTTTCCTGCACCTGTTCGCCATCGACGACCCACGCCACTGCCCAGTCGACGATTTCGGTGTCCTTCTTCAACGATCCGATGAACAACTGCGGTGGCAGCAGTTCGCGCTCGGTTAGTTCACCTTTCAGGAGTTCACTCATCAAATATGCACGCAAGCCGTCTTCGTAGTGCCACTGGTCGCGTTCGCCGCTGGCGACGTCGTGCAACGTCACCGTCAAGCCAGGACACAACACTGCTTTGGCGCGCAGCAGATGTTTCAACGCACGCAGGTTGAACTTCGGCGTGTCGAAATATTTTGCATCGGGCCAGAAACGCAGACGCGTGCCGGTATTTTTCTTGCCGACGTTGCCAACGATATCGAGCTTCGACACGCGATCGCCATCCGCGAACTGCATCCGATACTCGTTACCGTCGCGCTTGATGAAGACATCGAGTTGCTTCGACAACGCATTGACCACGCTGACGCCAACACCATGCAGGCCGCCGCTGAAGGTGTAGTTCTTGTTGTTGAATTTCCCGCCCGCGTGCAGTCGCGTCAGGATCAGTTCGACGCCCGGGATTTTTTCCTCCGGATGCAGGTCCACCGGCATGCCGCGGCCGTCGTCGGACACCTCGCAACTGCCGTCGGCATGAAGCACCACGTCGATTTCGCGCGCGTGTCCGGCCAGGGCCTCGTCGACGGCATTGTCGACGACTTCCTGCGCCAGGTGGTTCGGGCGTGTGGTGTCGGTGTACATGCCGGGGCGGCGTTTGACCGGGTCCAGGCCGGACAGGACTTCGATGTCGGCTGCGTTGTAGCCAGCTGTTACGTAGCGTGTGTTCATGCGTATGCTTGATTTCGTTGTTCGTGCGAAAAGGCGGGGTGGCCGGTTGTGGGAGCGACGGGAGTCGCGACATGGGTTGACCTGTCGCGACTCCCGTCACTCCCAATCTTTGTTGCCTTGGCAAGGCA
>JALYOU010000231.1 GCA_030856725.1 Pseudomonadota bacterium | reverse complement strand
CCATCGGACACATCGATGCAGGCATGCGCAAGACCCGCAAGTCCTAGTCCGGCATCGATGCGTGGCGTCGGGCGATCCAGTCGCTGTCGCAGGAGTGGATCAGCGTTGGAATGGCGGGATTTCCATTGCGCCAGCGCAGCGGCGGCATCCCCGAGCGTTCCCGTGATCCAGATGTCGTCGCCAAGTTGTGCCGCGTCGCGGCGCGGGACATGTTCCGGATTGACGACACCAAGCGCTGTCACGCAGATCGACAAGGGGCCGCGTGTCGTGTCGCCGCCTACCAATGCAATGCAATGACGGTTGGCGAGTTCCATGAAACCATCGAGGAAACCGTCCAGCCACGCCATATCCGCATCGGGCAGCGACAACGACAAGGTGCACCACGCCGGTTGTGCGCCCATCGCGGCCAGGTCGGAAAGATTCACGGCCAGCGCTTTCCAGCCGATGTCGGCGGGCGCGGTGTCTTCGGGAAAATGCACGCCGCTGTTGAGCGTGTCGGTCGCCACCACCAGCAGCTTGCCGGGCGGAACCTGCAGCAGCGCGGCATCGTCGCCGATGCCCAGGATCACGTCATCGCGCGTGGCCGCGCGTGCACGGATGCGCGCGATCAGGCCGAATTCGCCGCGTGCATTCACTTCGTGCGCGCGGCGTTCACTTCGATGTCGCGCCATTGCACGGCGGCAGGATCGAGGACGCCGTTGACGTAGGTGTGGCCGTGCTCGGCACCGAAGCGCTTGGCGGTCTCGATGGCCTCGTTGATCACCACGCGGTACGGCACGTCCAACCGGTGCCGCAATTCATACGCCGCGATGCGCAACACCGCGCGTTCGATCGGGTCGACCTGCGCGATCTCGCGGTCGATGAAGGGCAACAATGCCGCATCCAGATCCGCCTGGTGTTGCATGACGCCGCGCACCAGGTCCTCGAAGTATTCGAGATCGGCGACTTCATGCGCCTGCTCGTGCGCGAACTGGGTGATGACCCCATCGACATTGCCGCCCGACATCTGCCACGCATAGATGGCCTGCATCGCGCGACGGCGTGCGCGCGAACGGCCGACGGGGTCGATGCCGTCCTTGCGGTGGCGGGAGTGATGCTTGCTCATGCGGGAATTCCTTGCAGCACGGAAGGCGGGACACGGGAGACGGGAGACGGGAGGCGGGACTCGCAAACGTTTGCGCTTCGCCCCTCGTCTCTCCTCTCCCCTCGCCCGTTTTCTGCAATCCTCACGGCAGTTGATCCATCAGATGCGCCATCTCGATCGCGACCAGCGCCGCTTCCTCGCCCTTGTTGCCATGCGCGCCGCCAGCGCGGGCTTCGGCATCCTCGAAGTTGTCGGTGGCGAGCACGCCGTTTGCCACCGGAAATCCGTAATCCAGCGCAACGCGCATCAACCCGCTCGAACAGCCATCGGCGACCTGTTCGTAGTGGCGCGTATCGCCACGCACCACGCAACCCAGCGCGACGATCGCAGCATGTCCGCTCGCAGCGGCTACGCGCGCGGCGGCAACGGGCAATTCCCATGCACCGGGCACGCGGATCACGTCGATGGCGTCTTCGACCACGCCGTTGTCGAGGAACGCACGGCGTGCGCCATCGACCAGCGCTTCGGTGATGCGCGGGTTCCAGCGGCTGGCGAGGATCGCGAAACGTGCGCCTTCAGGGGCACGCAGATCGCCTTCGTAACGGGGCATGGGGGTCGGCGGTGTTGCGGGAAGCGCAGTCTAGCAAGACCGCTGTTGCGGCTTAGGCTGTGCAAGGTTCTCGCAGGAGCGGCTTCAGCCGCGAACGCTCAAAATATGCAATAGATCTTGAAAACTCGCGGCTGAAGCCGCTCCTACGCCCCGCAGGAAGTCCCCTTGGGGGACGAAGAGCGGACTGTTGAAGGCAGCTCCACGTATTCGACGACTTCCAAGCCGTATCCGGCCAATCCCACTTGCTTGCGCGGGGTGCCCAGTACGCGAAGTTTTCCGAGTCCGAGATCGGCGAGAATCTGTGAGCCGGCGCCGTTGCGCCGCCATTCGGCCAGCGCGCCACCGCGCGACGGCGCCGGTTCGGGATGTTCGCGGATGCGTGCGAGTAGCGTATCGGCCCGCTCCGCATCAGTACGGTGCGTTTCGCCAAGCAGTACCAGCACGCCACGCTCCTCATTGACAATCGCGGCGAGCACATCGCCGACCGATGGCCCGAAATCGGCACGCCGCCAGTGCAGTGCGTCGGCGAGCGGGTTCTGCAGGTGCACGCGCACCAGTGTGGGCGTCGAGACATCTCCCTCCCCGCGCTGCAACGCGAAATGCAGCGCGCGGCTGAGCCGATCGCGGTAGGTGTGCAACTGGAACGCACCGTGTTCGGTGTCGATCACGCGCGAATCGACGCGCTCGATGGTGTGTTCGGTGGCGAGGCGGTGGCGGATCAGATCCTCGATCGAGCCCATTTTCAATCCGTGTTCGCGCGCAAACACTTCCAGTTCGGGACGTCGCGCCATGCTGCCGTCGGGATTCAGGATTTCGACCAGCACGCCCGCCGGTTCCAGGCCGGCGAGCAACGCGAGATCGCTCGCTGCTTCCGTATGGCCCGCGCGATTGAGCACGCCGCCGGGTTGCGTCATCAGCGGGAAGATGTGCCCTGGTTGCGACAGGTCGGACGCGCTGGCATCCGGACGTACGGCGGTGCGCACGGTGTGTGCGCGGTCGTAGGCGGAGATGCCGGTGGTGACACCTTCCGCGGCCTCGATGCTGACGGTGAAGTTGGTACCGTGCGGCGAGGTGTTGTCGCGCACCATCGGCGGCAGGCCGAGTTGTCGGCAACGCTCGCGGGTCAGCGCCAGGCACACCAGCCCGCGCGCGTGCGTGACCATGAAGTTGATGTCGGCTGGACGCACCAGCTCCGCGGCCATGATCAGGTCGCCTTCGTTCTCGCGATCCTCGTCATCGACGATGACGACCATGCGGCCGTTGCGGAGCTCTTCGAGGAGTTCAGGGATGGGCGTGAAGGGCATGAGGTGTGATTCGTGATTCGTGTTTCGTAAAAGGTTGATGCTTCCGCACGTCATTCCCGCTTACGCGGAAATGACGAGCAAAAAAGATGACGGCCATTATGACGTCCGCGCGAGCAACAACCGCTCCACATACCGCGCCACCAAATCGATCTCGATGTTCACCGCATCGCCGACCCGAGTCCGTGCGAACGCGGTCTGCGCGACGGTGTGTGGAATCAGCGCTACTTCAAAACTGGCGTCATCGGCTGCATTGACGGTCAGGCTCACGCCATCCACGCAGATGGACCCCTTGCGGGCAATGTACTTCGGCAACTCCGTCGGTACTGAAAACGCCCAGCGCTGCGCGCGTCCATCGTCCCACACCTGTGTCACGCGGCCGACGCCATCGACATGGCCGCTGACCAGGTGTCCGCCCAGGCGGTCGTCGGCCTTCATCGCACGCTCCAAGTTCAACGCCGCGCCTTCGGCAAGCTGGCCCAATGTGGTGAGTGCTAGTGTTTCGTTCGAAACGTCGACGGCGAACGATGTGTCGTCAAAGGCGACCACGGTCAAGCACACACCATTAACCGCGATGCTCTCGCCAAGTCGCACATCCACGAATGGCAAGGTGCCGACCGCCACATACAAGCGTGCGTCGCCGCCGCGCGATTCGCGCGCGGTCAAAGCGCCGACGCCTTCGATCAAGCCTGTGAACATGGGCCCGCCATCAATCCGAGCCGCTCATTCTACTTGCGGCGTGCGTGCACGAAGAGCGGCCATTGCAGCTGCAGGCATGTTCCGGCATCGCCCCAGGCTCCCGCGACTGCGGCGAAGAACGCATCGCGATCGAACCAGTGCAAGGCCTTCGCCACGCAGACCGCATCGACGCTGGCATCAGCAAGCCTGCAATGCTCCGCGGGCTCGGCAGGAACACTCACATTGATGGGCGCATGCGCCTGCGCGATCTGCGCGGCGCTCGGATCGGTGGCGAACACTTCACTGAAGACCTTTGCCAGATCGCGACTCGCCTGCCCGCTGCCGCAGCCTGCTTCCCAGACGCGCGCATGTGCTGGCGCAATCGCACCAATCCAAGCGAACAGGTCTGGCGGATACGCGGGCCTTGCGGCAGCAAAGTCCGCGGCTGCCGACGAGAAGTGATCCGCAAACGCAGGGACAGCGGATGGGCGGTTCACGTGTGGGCGGAAGCTGGTTGCAGCAGCACGCGCACGTCATTACCGATGCGCCGCGTCTCGACGATGTCCAGTTGCAGGCGCTGCGTCATCGCATCGATCTGCAGGCCGTCGAACAGCGGCTTGGCGCGGTCGCCGAGCAGGACGGGGGCGACATACAGCAACAGTTCGTCCACCAGCCCGGCGGCAAGGAATGCACCCGCCAATGTCGCGCCGGCTTCGACCTGAACTTCATTGATTTCGCGCTGCGCCAGCAGCTTGAGCACCGCGGCCAGATCGAGCATTCGATTGCGCATGGGCACTGCCGCGCGCTGCGCGCTCAGGTTGTTCGGCGGCTTGGCATCGGGTGCATGCAGATACAGCGTGGGCGCATCGCCTTCGCGCACGCGGCCGCGCGCGACGGTGGCGAGGCCAGGATCGAGTACAACGCGCAACGGTGCGACGAAGGGCGTGTCGTCTGCCAGACGTACGGTGAGCTGCGGATCGTCAGCGAGCACTGTGCCCGAGCCGGTCAGGATCGCGCCGCTGCGCGCGCGCCAGCGATGCACGTCATCGCGCGCCGCTTCACCGCTGATCCATTTCGATTCGCCGCTGGCCAGCGCGCTGCGGCCATCGATGCTGGTCGCGAGCTTGACGCGCAGCCACGGCCGGCCGCGTTCGATGCGCGACAGAAATCCGCGATTGAGCTTGCGCGCCTGCGCTTCCATCAGGCCGCGTTCGACGGTGATGCCGGCCGCTTCCAGTGTGCCGAACCCGCTGCCGTCCACCTGCGGAAATGGATCGCGCATTGCGCCGACCACGCGGGAGATGCCTGCGGCGATCAGCGCATCCGCGCAGGGGCCGGTGCGACCGGTGTGCGCGCAGGGTTCGAGGGTGACATAAGCCGTGGCGCCTTTCGCGCGCTCGCCTGCGGCTTGCAGTGCGTATACCTCGGCGTGCGGTTCGCCTTGGCGCTGGTGGAAACCTTCGCCGACAACTTCATCGCCGTGCGCGATCACGCAGCCGACCATCGGATTGGGCTTTGTGGTGTAAAGCGCGCGCTCTGCGAGATGCAAGGCGCGGGACATCATGGCGTGATCGGTGGCGGTGAAAGCGGGCACGGCGCGTTGATCCTGTTTTGTTTTTCGTAGGAGCGGCTTCAGCCGCGAGCTTTTCGAAGAAACGGGAACATCAAGATCTCGCGGATGAAGCTGCTCCTACGAAGATCAAGCTACCGTTTCTTGCCTTTCTCGATTGGCACGATGTCCGCGCCAAGCAATGGCAACTGTCCCTCACCCGGAAGATCGCGCTCCAGCCGGTCGAGCTCTTCACGAAAATCCGCAACATCCTCGAACGAGCGATACACCGATGCAAAGCGCACGTAACCGACATGGTCGAGCTTGCGCAGTTCAGCCATGACAAATTCGCCGACGCGTCGCGACGCGATCTCGCGCTCGGTGGTCATGCGCAGCTGATGCACCACGGCGCGCACAGCCGATTCGATCTGCTCTTCAGCGACCGGCCGCTTGTTCAAGGCCCGGTCGAAGCCCGCACGCAGCTTGCGCGCATCGAATGTGTCGCGACGGCCATCGCTCTTGATGACCACCGGCAGCTTGAGTTCGATGGTTTCCATGGTGCTGAACCGCTCGCCGCAGGCCTCGCACTCGCGGCGACGACGGATGGTGACGCCGTCGTCGCTGACGCGCGAGTCGATGACGCGGGTGTCGACGTGCTGGCAAAAGGGACAGTGCACTTAATTTTTTTGCTCGGTAGGCTTGAATCGGATTGGCACGATGGCAACGCTGGTCACCGCCACACCATTGAACAATGCGGGTTTGAAACGTGCCGTTCTGGCAGTGCGCTTTGCATGGATGAGGTACGCGCCGTGGGTCAGGCACACGGGCTCGACCTGCGAGGGGGCGCCGTCACTTCCAACCAGTACGGCAACGATGGCAATTCCACGCTGACTTTCCATGCCTCTTGGGGTCGATGCGGATTTGACCGAGATCAATTCCGGAGATTGCCGGGAATCCTCGATGTTCGGTTCTAATTGAACCGGCCATCGTGTACCGAACACGTCCCCCATGGACTTGCCGGCAAATGGTTCCACGTCACCAGGTTTGCACACGATCGGTACGTCCCGATTCCAATTGAGCATGTAATCCCGTTTGGACACCAACATCTGTTCCGTTGCTTCCTCACCGAACGCTGCAAAGGAGGCCAGTGCCGAAAGCAGGAATCCCAGAGTGCGAAGTTTCATGACTTATCCATAAGCCGGAAACTGCTTGCATTGCCTAGTGACATTGTCACGCACACCCGCGATGACGTTTTCATCACCCGGCGCATCCAGCACATCGCAGATCCACTCCGCCAACGCCACGCAATCGGCCTCCTGGTAACCGCGTGTCGTCACCGCCGGCGTACCGAGTCGCAAACCGGAGGTCACGAACGGCTTTTGCGGATCGTTCGGCACCGCGTTTTTGTTGACCGTGATGTGCGCCTTGCCGAGTGCGGCTTCGGCGTCCTTGCCGGTGATGCCCTTGCCGATCATGTCGACCAGCATCAAATGGTTCTGCGTGCCGCCGGACACGATCTTGTAGCCGCGCGCGATGATCGTCTTCGCCATCGCCTGCGCGTTCTTCACCACCTGCTGCTGGTAGGTCTTGAACTCGGGCTCCAGCGCTTCCTTGAACGCCACGGCCTTGGCAGCGATCACATGCATCAGCGGGCCGCCCTGGAGGCCGGGGAAGACGATGCTTTGCAGCTTCTTCTCCATGTCCTCGTTCCCGCCCTTGGCCACGATGATGCCGCCGCGCGGGCCGCGCAGGGTCTTGTGCGTGGTGGAGGTGCAGACATCGGCGTGTGGCACCGGATTGGGATACACGCCGGCGGCGACGAGGCCTGCAACGTGCGCCATGTCGACGAAGAAAATCGCGCCGACCGATGTCGCGATCTTCGCCATGCGTTCCCAGTCCACAATCTGCGAATACGCGCTGAAACCGCCGACCAGCATCTTCGGCTTGTGTTCGTCGGCGAGACGCTGCACTTCGTCGTAGTCGATGAAACCATCCGCATCGACACCGTATTGCACCGCGTTGAACAACTTGCCGCTGATGTTGACCTTCGCGCCATGGGTGAGATGGCCGCCGTGCGCCAGCGACATGCCGAGGATGGTGTCGCCGGGCTGCAGCAGTGCGAAATACACCGCCTGGTTGGCCTGCGAGCCGGAATGCGGCTGCACGTTGGCGTAGCCTGCGCCGAAGAGTTGCTTGCAACGGTCGATCGCAAGCCGCTCGGCGATGTCCACATACTCGCAGCCGCCGTAATAGCGCTTCCCCGGATAGCCTTCGGCGTACTTGTTGGTCAGCTGGCTGCCTTGCGCTTCCATCACCCGCGGACTGCAGTAGTTTTCCGACGCGATCAGCTCGACATGGTCTTCCTGGCGGCGGTTCTCGGACGCGATCGCGGCGGCCAGTTCGGGGTCGAAACCTTCGATGCGGGAATCGCGGGGGAACATCGTCGCTCCAGGCGTGTGCGGGGGAGCTGGATTGTAGCGTTTGGCCTGGCTGCCCGGGTTTTTTGCAGGAGCGCCCCAAGGGCACGATAGCCTCATCGGGAAAGCCTCATCGCGCCCATGGGGCGCTCCCACAAGAGCGGGGCTTTTGCACCGGTATAATTCCGCCATCCCTTTTGCCAATCCGCGCAGCACACCGCGCGAGATTGCGCGCGTCCCACGGAGCAACCCATGTCGCAATACATCTTCACCATGAACGGCGTCAGCAAGACGGTGCCGCCCAAGCGCCAGATCATCAAGGACATCTCGCTGTCGTTCCTGCCGGGCGCCAAGATCGGGCTGCTCGGCCTCAACGGCTCGGGCAAAACGACGGTGCTGAAAATCATGGCCGGCGTCGATACGGACTTCAACGGCGAGGCGCGCGCGCAGCCCGGCACCAAGATCGGCTACCTGGCGCAGGAGCCGCAACTCAATCCCGAGCACACCGTGCGCGAGGCGGTGGAAGTCGGCGTCGGCGACGTGCTCAGCGCGCAGGCCGAGCTCGACAAGGTCTACGAGGCGTACGCGGAAGAAGGCGCGGATTTTGACAAGCTCGCGGCCCGGCAGCAGCGCCTCGAAGCAATCCTTGCCAGTGGCGATGCGCACACGTTGGAACACCAGCTGGAAGTCGCCGCCGATGCGCTGCGCCTGCCGCCGTGGGACGCGATCATCGGGCAGCTGTCGGGCGGCGAGAAACGCCGTGTCGCGCTATGCCAGTTGCTGCTGCAGAAGCCGGACATGCTGCTGCTCGATGAGCCAACCAACCATCTCGACGCCGAATCGGTGGAATGGCTGGAACAGTTCCTCGCGCGCTACGCCGGCACCGTGGTCGCGGTGACGCATGACCGCTACTTCCTCGATAACGCCGCTGAGTGGATTCTCGAACTGGACCGTGGCAAGGGCATTCCGTGGAAGGGCAACTACACCGACTGGCTGACGCAGAAAGGCGAGCGACTGAAGCAGGAAGAATCGGGCGAGAAGGCGCGGCAGAAAGCGATCCAGCGCGAACTCGAATGGTCGCGCAGCAATGCCAAGGGCGGTCGCAGCAAGGGCAAGGCGCGGTTGGGACGGCTGGAGGAGTTGCAGGCGATCGATTACCAGAAGCGCAACGAAACCAATGAAATCTTCATCCCGCCGGGCGAGCGCCTCGGCAACTCGGTGGTCGAGTTCAAGAACGTGTCGAAGAGTTTCGGCGACCGGTTGCTGATCGACGAGCTGAGCCTGATCGTGCCCGGCGGCGCGATCGTCGGCATCATCGGCCCCAACGGCGCCGGCAAGTCGACGCTGTTCAAGATGATCACCGGTCAGGAAACACCCGACTCCGGCGAGATCGTCATGGGGCCGACGGTCAAGCTGGCGTATGTCGACCAGAGCCGCGAGGCGCTGGCCGGCAACCACAATGTATTCCAGGAAGTGTCGGGCGGCGCCGACATCCTCAACATCAACGGCATCGAGATCCAGTCGCGCGCCTACCTCGGCCGCTTCAATTTCAAGGGTCAGGATCAGCAGAAGCTGGTTGGCACGTTGTCAGGTGGCGAACGCGGCCGCCTGCATCTGGCGAAGACGCTGTTGCAGGGTGGCAATGTGCTGCTGCTCGATGAACCGTCGAACGATCTGGATATCGAAACGCTGCGTGCGCTGGAAGACGCCATCCTGGAATTTCCCGGCAACGTGTTCGTGATCTCGCATGACCGCTGGTTCCTGGATCGCATCGCCACACACATTCTCTCGTTCGAGGGCGATTCGCACGTGGAGTTCTTCCAGGGCAATTACCGCGAGTACGAGGAAGACAAGAAGCGCAGGCTGGGTGAGGAAGGCGCGCAGCCGCACCGGTTGCGGTTCAAGGCATTGAAGTGACGATTTGGCGCGTGGGCAAAGTGCACGCCTCTGCCAAATCGTCATTCCCGCGGAAGCGGGGGTGAGGGGCTGGGCTTGCGAGCCGCTGGCTCGCGCAGCACCAAACGCCATCGGCTATGCACGATGGCCGTGTATCGAGGACCTAGCGATTTTTTGCTTTTGATTTGTTTTTGCTCTGCCAAGCCACAGCAAGTCACTGGGTTCCCGCCTGCGCGGGAATGACGTCGAAAAGATCAGCGTGGGATCATTGATATGAACTTCGTTACGGCTCTGAAAAACCGCTGGTCCAGCGCAAACTCGTTGGTCTGCGTCGGTCTGGATCCCGAACCGTCAAAGTTCCCGGCGAGATTCGCCAACAATCCCGGCGCGATCTTCGCCTTCTGCCGCGACATCGCCGATGCCACCGCCGAATATGCCTGCTGCTTCAAACCCCAGATCGCGCACTTCGCCGCGCACAGCGCCGAAGATGCGCTGCACCGACTGATCGCGCATATCCACGCAAACCATCCCGGCATTCCAGTAATCCTTGACGCCAAGCGCGGCGATATCGGCAGCACCGCGCAGCACTACGCGGCTGAAGCCTTCGATCGTTACGGGGCCGACGCGGTCACAGTCAATCCCTGGCTCGGCCGCGATTCCGTGCAACCGTTCCTGGACCGCGCCGACAAGGGCGTGGTGATCCTGTGTCACACCTCGAATCCCGGGGCGCGGGATTTCCAGGAGCTCGATGTCGGTGGCAAACCGCTGTATCAGCGCGTTGCGGAAGCCGTCGCGCGCGACTGGAACCAACACCGCAATTGCGCATTGGTCGTCGGCGCGACGTTCCCGGAAGAGTTGAGTGAAGTCCGCGCCATCGTCGGCGACATGCCGCTGCTGATTCCAGGCATCGGCGCGCAGGGTGGCGATGTCGAAGCGGTGATCCACCACGGCAAGGCCGCGGACGGTACGGGCCTGATGGTCAGCTCATCGCGCGCGATTTTGTATGCCTCCAATGCCGGCGACTTCGCTGCAGCCGCCGCCAGCAGCGCGAAATCCCTGCGCGACGAGATCAATCGCTGGCGCTGAATGGATTGATCGCTTCACCGGGGTGCATTCACGCCGCGTCGATAAAGCCACGCGTATGCCCTATGCGGACTCTTGGCGTGCGGAAGCATATGAACAGAATAATTCCGGGCTGCTGGCTCCTGCTGTTGCTCGCCTCTGCGCCAGCGCAGGCACAAAGGGCACCGCAGTGGTGGGGCAACCTCAATCTCGGATCGACCCACTTCGGCGGCGAAGACGAGTTCCTGGCTGCTGGCGAAAGTTTCAACGAGTTCAATCCGGGCATTGGCGTCGAGCTGCAATGGCAGCCGCACCACGCGATTGCAGCGGGTTACTTCCTCAACTCTGTCGACGAGGATTCGCTGTATGCGTTGTATCACTACACGCCATTGCAGCTAGGCCGGTTTGTGCGTGTTGGCGGCATGATTGGAGTGGTCACTGGTTATCCAGGCTACAACGATGGCGGCATCGCACCGGGCGGCGGCTTCATCGCCAAGATCGAGGGCGAACGGGTCGGCGTGAACCTGATCTTTCTGCCGGAGATCACCGATGTCACGCCCAACACCCTGGGGTTGCAGTTCAAGCTGCGGTTCGGTCGGTAAACCAGCCGGCCCTATGAGCTGCGCAAGCCGGCGCGCAGAGCGGCCATCGGAAAATGCAGCCAGATCGCAATGAACACCATCAGTTGCGTGAGTAATCCGCGTTGTGATGATTCGTATTTGTGGAAATATCGTGCCAGGCCGCGGTGCTTATGCCACTCGACGAACACCGGGCGCTCGCGGCTGGAGACGCCGCGGACATGCACGACGCGGACATCGTTGGCGACGGCGACCATCGCGCCCGCATCGCGTGCGCGGCGGCACAGGTCGAGGTCTTCGGCGTGCAGGCGGTAACGCGCGTCGAAGCCGCCGATGCGCGTGAACACTGTGCGCGGCAGCAGCATCAACGCACCCGAGATCGCATCGACGGGTTGCAGGGTGGTGGCTGCATCGGGTGCGACTTCCAGCTGCGATGCGGCGCGCGACCGCA
Source organism: Pseudomonadota bacterium (assembly GCA_030856725.1). Lineage (GTDB taxonomy): Bacteria > Pseudomonadota > Gammaproteobacteria > Xanthomonadales > Xanthomonadaceae > JALYOU01. Next base: position 6,464 of record JALYOU010000231.1, on the reverse strand, counting down.
GCATCGCGGCGAAATCGGGGTCGCGTCGCCGTGCGGCAACGTCGCGTGCGCCCTGCTCGTCCACGAGGTCCGCGCCCACCAGCGCGTGGCCGCCAGTGCCCAGTGCATGCGCCTGCATGCGCCGCAGCGAGTCGGTCTCGACCAGGCAATCGGGATTGACGAAGGCCAGCCACGGCGCGTCGCAGTTGTCGGCACCCTGGTTGCAGGCCACGGCGAATCCGGGATTGTCGGGATTGGCGATGAAGCGCACGCGCGGGTCGGCGGCGGCGTGGCGCTGGATGACCTGCAGGCTGCCATCGACCGAATTGTTGTCGACGACGCGGATCGCATCGACGGCATCTGCGGCACGCAGGCGCGTGAGGCATTCGTCGATGGTGGCTGCGCTTTGATGGGTGACGACGACCGCGCAGATGTTCGCTTGGCTCATGCGCGCAGCTTACTCCGGCCGTTTCCGCGCGCTCGCGCGTAACGCGCCGCTTTCGTCGGCGGACGGCTCCAAGCCGGAGACTTCCCCGTCCACTTCGCAATGTGCCCGTGACGATGCATGTTCCGGAAACAGCTCGTGTTGCGGCAGCGGCACGGCTGCCTGCTCGAAGAGTTGCGCCAGGCGGTCGCGCGACGCACGCAACGGATCGTCCATCAGGAATCCCGCAAGGCGCGCATGCCAGTCCGGCCAGCGCACGGCGAGCGCGTCCATGTCGCCGTCGAACGCGCCACCTTCGTTGCCGCGCGCGACGAACGCGGTTTCGCACAAGGCATTACGCCAGCCGAGGCCCGACAGCCGCAGCGACAGGTCGATCAGTGCGGCGTACCACGACCCGTAACTGGCGATGTCCAGCCCGCCGGCACGTGTGCGCGCGCGACCGCGCAAGGCCACGGCATGGCTGATCGCGGCGGGCAGTTCCGGATGGTTCGGCGGCATCGCGGCGGCGGCATGGGAGAGGCGCTGCAGATCGGCGGGCACGGATGAAATTTCGCCGATGCGCGGCCACGCCGCCGCTTCGCCGGCGTTGCACCACGGTGTGGCAGTGGCGATGGCCGCATCGCGCGCGAAACAGGCTGCGAGTTGCGTGAGCCAACCCGGCAGCACCTGCGCATCTGGCGCGAGCACGGCCACATCGCTGTCGCCGCAGGCCTTCAACACCTCATCCATGTGCGCGCCTTCGCCCAACATGCGGTTGCGACGGGTGTAGTCGGCGCGCAGCGGCGTGCGCTCCAGCCAGCGTTCAATGATTGCAAGGCCGCGCGGCCCGGCTTGCGCATCGTCGGCGAGCCACACCCGTGAGCCGGCCGGTGTGCCGGCATCGAGCGCAGCCAGGCAGGCGTCGAGCGCTTCATCGTCGACGCCGACCGGCAGCACCACGATCGGCAACTCCATGCTCGGCAGCGGCATGCGTCCGCTCAGCGCGGCTTGCGTGGCGCCCGGTTGATCGGCTCCATGGCGCGGAAACGACGGCTGTATTCGTCAGTGAGATCGCGCGCATCCTTGGGGTCACGCACGACGGTCGGCGTCAGCAGGATGATGACTTCGGTGCGCGACTGGCCGGTCGTCTGCGTGCCGAACAACCCGCCGATCACCGGAATGCGGCTGAGCACGGGAATCCCGCTGGACCCACGATTGACGCCGTCCTGGATCAGGCCGGCAAGCATGACGGTCTCGCCGGCTTGCACCGCGGCTGAGGTTTTCAGCCGGCGGGTGTTGATCCTGACGTTGCCGTTCCGATCGGGAACGCTGCCCGGCGAACTGACTTCCTGCACGATGTCCATGAACACCATGCCGTCCCGCGTCACCCGTGGCCGCACCTTGAGGATGGTGCCGGTGTCGAGGTATTGCACCTGGCTGACCGTGCCGCCGTTATTACCGTCTCCCGGATTGAACGACACCGATGAAATCGGGATGCGGCTGCCGACGTTGAACGTGGCTTCGGCGTTGTTGCGCACGAATACCGACGGGGTCTGCAGCAGCTGCACATCGGTGACCTGATCCAGCGCATTGATCACCGCCAGTGCATTGCGGCCAAGGAAACTCCAGGTGACGCCGCCGGTCAGTGCGCCGGTGGCAGCGTCGACGATGGCACCGCCGACGCTGCCTGCAAGATCGCCCACGATGTTTCGATTCTGCGCGCGCACGCGCAATGCTTCGGGTGCGATCGAATTTTCGAAGAACCAGCTGACGCCGTAGCGCAAGTCGCCCGTCAGCGTGACCTCGGCAACCTGCGCTTCGATGTGCACCTGCATCGGCATGACATCGAGTTTCTCGATCACTTCCCGGATCGACTTCCATGCGCTGCCGCTGGCGCGCACCAGCAGCGTGTTGGTTTCGTCCACGGCCGACACGCCGACGCGGTCGCCTTCAACTTCCAGGGTGACGCTGGCATTGCCCGACTCGGCCGGTTCCAGGCTCAGCTGACCGCCGCCCAGGCCGCCGCCACTTTGGCCGCCGATGGCCGCCGAACCCCCGGCTTTGTCGTCGACGCCGCCATCGGTGATCTCGGTGGGTTCCAGGCCCGGCATCAGCGACGGCGCGCCGTTCGGACTGCTGCCGCCACCGCGGCCGCTGCCGAACACTTCGGCCAGCCGCTCGGCCAGATCCTTGGCTTTGATGTATTTCAGTTCGTAGGAGAACAGGCGCACTGCTTCGCCGGCGCCATCGATGCGGTCGATCCATTGCTGGATGTCGTCGAGGTAGTTGGCCTGCGAGGTGATGACCAGCACCGCGTTGGCGCCTTCCAGTGGCAGGAAGCGGAACATGCCGGCGACCGGCGATTTGCTGGTCTCGCCGAACACTTTCTCCAGGTCGGCGACGACCCTGGTGGCCTTGGCGGTCTGCAGCGGAAACACGCCGACCGACATGCTCGACATCCAGTCCACGTCGAAGATCTCGACCGTGCGCAGGTAGTTCTCGAGTTCGGCGCGGGTGCCTCCGAGGGTGATCAGGTTGCGGCCGCCGTCGACACTGACGATGGCGTTGGGGCGCGCGTACGGCTCGAGGATTTTCTTCATCTCCTCGGCGGAGACATACCGCAGCGGCACGGTGCGGACTTCGAAACCGCGCGCGGTCGAGGCTGGTCCGGTGCGTGGGGCGACGGTGCCGGCCAGCGCCTGGTCCGAGGCGACGATGTTGTAGCGGCCGTCGGCGTAGACCATGCGCGCGTTGTTCCAGCTCAGCACCTGCTCGAGCAGGCTCAGCGCCTGCGCCGGGCTGACCGGCTTGGGCGTGGCCAATGTCACCGTGCCCTGCACGCCCGGCGCGATGATGTAGTTCTGGCCGAGCATGTCGCCGAGGATGGCCTTGACCACCGCGTGCACGGACTCGCCTTCGAAATTGAAGGTCGCCGAGCCGCTGCTGCCGCCGATGTTGGGCGGCGGCGCCGCAGCGGCGCTGCGATTGATGACCTGGCCGGTGCCGCGGCGGATCTGCGGGCGAGGTTCCTCGATGTCGGAGTCCAGCGGCGAGGTCTGCACACCGGATGCGGAGGTGGTGCCCGCCGAGCTGGTGCCGGCGACTGGCGCCCGCTCGACGTTGCCATCGCGGCGCACGTTGGGGACCGGCGTCGTGGCACAGGCGGCCAGAAGGGTGAGGAGCAGGCCGAGGGCAATGGATCGGATCGACATCATGGGCACTCTACTGGGTCTTGTCCGGCGCCGGCGGCGGCGGAGGCGGTTGCGATTGCGGCGGTTGCACTTGCGACTGCTCACGCAGCTGCGCGCGACGCGCTTCGATGCGTTTGCGAATCGCCTCGACCTGCGCGTCCGATGTTTGCGGCGGCGGTGGAGGCGGATTGACCACGGTGGGCGCGGGGTTGCTTGCCACCGTGCTCGGTCTGGGGGCCTGGGTATCCTGCGGGGCGGTCATGGTGCCCGTTGGCCGTGGCGCGACGGGGTTGCGGCTGCCTGTCGCGGGACTGGCAGTGACTGCGGTTGGCGCTTCGCCGCCAGAGCCGTCGAATACCCGCAAATCGAGGGTTTTCTCGCCCTCGGGCCCGGCGAAGACGGCGCCGCGCGGAGTCAGCGACAGCAACTGGTAACTGGGCGCGGAGTCCGGCGCTTCGCCGACTTTCAGGCGGATCGAGGCGCCACCGCCTTCGGGCTGGATGATCGCCAGTTGCAGGCGCGGCGTGAGCAGCACGCTGGTCAGCACGAACTTGAAGGTTTCCTGCTGCGCTTCGCCTTCCGGTTGCAACGTGAAAGTCTTCGGAAGGCGATCCTCCGAGAACAGTGGGCGGAGGGAGATTTCGCTGTACTGGCCGGAAGGCCCCAGGCGCTCCGGCACCGCCGCCGGCAGCACCGGCAGGCTCTGAGCAAGCGAGGGGTCGTCGGCCAGCCGTTCGATGCGGCCGCCCAGGCCGAACAGCCCAAGCACCCAGACCAGCATGGCCCAGCCGGCGATGGTGACCAGCAACAACGTGCGCGGGTTGGTGGCTTTAGGGGTCACGCGCCGCTCCGGGTATCGGGCGCAGGTAGCCAACCAGATGGAAATTCACGTCCAGACCGCCCTGTTGCGTGCCGCTCTGCCCCGGCAGGTAGAAGTTGCGCTGGGCGAGGATGTTGAGATTGTCGACGAACAGGCGCGGGCTGCCGCTTTCCAGCGTGTACAACACGGCCGAGAGCTCGGGCGTGCCGCAGCGCATGCGCACGTCCACCGCGATGCGCTGGAAACGATCCTCACCGACTTCCGTCAGCGGCGACTGGTTGGTGATGGCGCAGCTGCGGTTGCCGGGGCTGGCCTGCGCGACGACATCCTGCAGTCGTCTCACCAACCCGGCAGTGGCGCTTTCGGCGCTGGCTTCCGGCAGGAAGCCCGGACGGCCCGCGGTCAGTGCGACGGCGTCCTGCAGGCGGCGGGCGACCTGCGGCTGCTGCTTGAGCTGCATGCGCACGCGCAGGTCGCGCTGCTGCAGGGTGTCGATGCGCTGCTGCACCTCAAGCATCGGCGCGGTCCACCACGGATGCACGAGGATCAGGTAGGCCAGCGCCAGCGCGGCCAGCAACAGGCCAAGCGCCAGCCAGCGGTCGCGGTCAGCGAGGGCGTCGCGCATCGGCGGCCTGCTTGCCTGGGACGGGGGCGACGTTGAGTTCGGCGGTCAGGGTGAAACGGTCGGTGCCCGTGCGCGGATCGGGTTGCAGGGCGCCGGTGAGCGTCGGCGCTTTCCAGAGTTTGGACGCTTGCAGGCGGTCCACCAGCGATGACGCTTCGCTGCTGAGCCCGATCAGCGTGATGTTGGTGTCCTCGATCGCGAGCTTTTCCAGGTACGTGCTGTTGGGCAGGCGGCGGCTGAGGTCGTCGATGACCTCGGTGGTGGTGGGCCGCGCGGCGCGGGTGCGGTCGAGGAAGGCGGCTCCTTCCACCACGTCCATCAACTGCTGGCGCTGCACGGTGACGCGACGTGCCTGCGTGGTGCGCGACGCGACTTCGCGCTCGAAGGCGTCGGCGGCGGCGCGGCGGTTGGCCAGCACCTGCCACATGCCCGCTGCCAGCGCGATCACCGCCACCGTGGCGAAGGCCCAGTTCCAGGCGCGCAAAGGGTCGGCGATACGGTTGCGCTGCAGGTCGGGCAGCAGGTTCACGCCGAGCGGCGCGCCGCCGTTGTCGGCGAGGTCGGCGCCGGCCAGCGTGGTCGCGACCACGCCGAGCCGTGCGGTCATCGCATCGAGCGCGGCGCGCGGCACGGCGATCAGTTCGACGTCGAGTTGCGCGTCGTCGCGGCGTTCGACGATGCGCGCGTCGAAATAGACAGCGTCGGCGGAAAACGGTGTCTGCCGGTCGATTTCGAACGCGAGCACGTCGCGCAGGCGGTCGGCGGCGGCGGCCGGCAACAACATGCGGCGGCGCAGGCCCGTGCCGGCGGGCAGCAGCAGCCAGCGCGGCAGTTTTGCCACGGGCGGGGTGAGGATGCGGGTGAGCGGATCGTCGAGGCCGGCACCGGGGTTGGCAGTGCCTTCGATGCCCACACGTTCGATGGCAACACCCGCCCATGGCACGCGGCCGACATCGCGCAGGCCGTCGGCGGTCTGCAGGCGGAGCAGCAGGCTGGCCTCGGCGAGCCCCGACGCGTCTGGCGAGTGCATGTCCGGGGACGCCATGTCCAATGACAGCAGCAACCGCTCGTGCACCAGGCCGAACAGCGCGCGCCACGAGGCCGGTAGCCATGACGCCAGCGCCCGGCCCCACCACGCGAAAAAGCCGCCCGCGCCCGGCCTGAGCCGCGCGCCGTAGCGCCCAAGACTGTCAACGAACGCGGTCATCTCGGCGAAGCGCCTTCCTCCCATCGCAATGGCGTATATGCCGAGCCCGGCACGCCGCTTCCACCTACTCTCGCGACTACCCGCAAGACGGCCTCGCGGCCGTTACGGAGCCGCGCGCGGCTGGCGATACTATACGTGCCGCTTGGCGTCGCCACGAGGCCGCCACCTTCGCCCGGTCCCGTTTGCTGCCGGCGCGCCATCACCGGGGTGGGATCCTG
>JALYOU010000275.1 GCA_030856725.1 Pseudomonadota bacterium | reverse complement strand
GGGCGATGTTCCGCCAGCAGGCGATCGACCAGCGCACGATCGCCGATGTCGCCGTGCACGAAGACGTGATCGGGATTGCCGTCCAGCGGCGAGAGCGTGTCGAGGTTGCCCGCGTAGGTCAGGGCATCAAGATTGACGACGTGGATGCCATCGCGCACCGCGTCCAGGACGAAATTACCACCAATGAAACCGGCGCCGCCGGTGACCAGCCATGTCGGCACGAAACTCTCCGTTTACGGAATGAATATTTCAGGAACTTAAGTTTGGTTTTTGCTCGTCATCTCCGCGAACGCGGAAATGACTAGCAGGTTTTGTACAACTCAGAACGGAATATCGTCATCCGCAAAATCGTCCACCGGCGCCTGTCGCGACTGCGGGGCATTGCCCTGGCGTTGCGGCGGGGCCGAACGGGTCGGGCGCTCGCTGCGTTCGGACGCATCACCCTTGCCTTCTCCACGCCCACCCATCATCTGCATCTCGTCGGCGATGATATCGGTGGAATATTTCTCCACACCTTCCTTGTCCGTGTATTTGTCGTAACGGATCGAGCCTTCGATGTAGCACTGGCTGCCCTTGCGCAGGTACTCGCCGGCGATCTCGCCGAGCTTGCCGAACAGGGTCACGCGATGCCACTCGGTGCGCTCCTGCTGGTTGCCGTCCTTGTCCTTGCGCACGCTGGACGTGGCCAGGCTGATCCTGGTGATGGCCATGCCGCCCTGGGTGTACTTGGTGTCGGGATCGTTGCCGAGATTGCCGACCAGAATCACTTTGTTGATGCCACGCGCCATGTCGTCGTCCTGCTCAAGAGTCCACCCGGTTCGGGTGCCGGTATCGAATTATACCCGGGGCGGTTGCGCCATCCGGCCGCGCCGCGTTGTGCTATCGGGAATTTCCGAGTCGCTTCCGCCAGCGATCCGCCGAAGGCCGCAACGGACGACTCCGTATAATCGCGCCTCCTTTGCGCCGCGACGACGCATGACCCAGCTTCGCCCTACCCTTGCCCTGCCCGCCATCCAGTCCCTGGCCGCCGAAGACCTGATCGCGGTCGATGCGCTGATCCGCCGGCGACTGGCCTCGGACGTGGTGCTGGTCAACCAGGTGGCCGAGCACATCGTCGCCAGCGGCGGCAAGCGCCTGCGGCCGATGCTGCTGCTGCTGACCGCGCGCGCGCTGGGGCATTCGGGCACCGACGCGCACCAGCTCGCCGCCGTTGTCGAGTTCATTCATACGTCAACGTTATTGCACGACGATGTCGTCGACGAGTCCGACCTGCGCCGCGGCCGCAAGACCGCCAATGTGCTGTGGGGCAACGCGGCAAGCGTGCTGGTCGGTGATTTCCTGTATTCGCGCAGCTTCCAGATGATGGTTGAGCTGGACCGCATGGACGTCATGCGGTTGCTGGCCGATACCACAAACTCAATCGCGGAAGGTGAGGTGCTGCAGCTGCTGCACTTGCGCAACCCCGATACCGACGAAGCCGCGTACCTGCGCGTGATTGAACGCAAGACCGCCGTGCTCTTCGCCGCCGCGACGCGGCTAGGCGCGATGCTCGCAGGCGCCGATGTCGGCACGCAGCAGCAGCTGTACGACTACGGCATGCAGTTGGGTTACGCGTTCCAGATCGCAGACGACGTGCTCGACTATTCCGCCGACGAATTCGATCTGGGCAAGCACCTCGGCGACGATCTGGCCGAAGGCAAGGCGACACTACCGTTGATCCATGCGATGAAGCATGCCGACGTCCCAACGCGCCTGCGCCTGCGCGGCATCGTCGAACAAGGCGATGTCGATGCGTTGCCGGAAGCGCTGGCCGCGATCTATTCAACCGGCGGCCTCGACTACAGCCGACAACGCGCCGGCGAATATGCGGATGCCGCGGAACGTGCACTGGATGGGCTGACGGAGAACGAAGCCGTCGCCGCGTTACGCGGCTTGGCGCGCTACGCTACCCATCGCAATCACTAGCCCATTCCTTCTTCGTATGAACGGCTTCAGCCGCGAGCTTCGTGCGGCAGTTGCAAAGTCGTCATGCACTTCTTTCCTTCATTCCCCGTGGCCGGAATGACGGCAGCGTGCGACTGAGTTTCACCCTCACATACCGAAAATCAGGAGCTCGCGGCTAAAGGCATTCCTACGAAAATCCCGTGATCATCTGGACACAAAACCTGCGCGCTTCACGAATTTGTGTGGTGCGAATGACCTACAGGATTCCCAAGCCGGAAATCGATGCCATCGCGTCCGTGTCGAAGCCCGCGAGTTGCGCGAAATGGCGGCCGCGTTCGGTGTAATCGCGATACGCACCAAAGCTCGGTGCGCCTGGCGACAGTAGGATCACCCCGCTCCCGCGCAGAACCTCGCGTGCGATCCCGATCGCGGATTCGAGATCCTGGGCTGAATGCAGGGCAAAGCCCGGCTGCGCCGACACACCTTCAAGCAGCGCATGGATGCGAGGTCCGTTCTGGCCCATGGTGACGATGGCGGCGGGTGCGCCGGTGCGCATGGCTTCGGCGAAATCATTCCAGTCGATGCCGCGATCATGGCCGCCGACGAGAATGGCGACACGCTGACCACGAAACACATCCAGCGCAGCAAGGCTGGCATGCGGCGTGGTGCTGATCGAGTCGTTGACATAAGTAATGCCATCACGCGTACCGAGCGTCTGCAATCGATGCGGCAATGGCTGGAACGATGCCGCATGCGGCGCCAGTGCGATCGCATCCAGCCCGAGTGCTTCGATTGCGGCCAGGACGGCACACAGATTGCTGCGGTTATGGCGGCCCGGCAACGCGACGGCGCTGGTATCCAACACGAATTCATCCCCGCGGTACAGATCATCCTGGCGAAGATGCCAACCGTCTTCGCGACCAAACCAGCGTACTTCGGATTCCAGCAACGATAGCCTTGCAAGTCGTGGATCGCCGGAATTCAATATCGCGATGCGCGGCTTCGCCTCCGTGAGCAGTGCGAGTTTGTCATCGACATAACGCTGTTCGCTGCCATGCCAGTCGAGGTGCTCGGGAAATACATTGAGCACGATTGCAACCGTTGGCCGCACGCCGCTTTGCGCAACATCGCGCGTCTGGTAACTCGACAGCTCGATCGCCCAGACATTCGCATCGCCTTCCAGGCATTCAAGCAGTGGCAGACCAATGTTGCCCACCAACGCGGTGCGCTGGCCGCCCGCGCGCAAGAGGTGCGCGAGCAATGCAGTCGTGGTGCTTTTGCCCTTGGTGCCAGTAACGCAGATCGTGCGGGCACCCGGGTGTTCCGCGAACCACAATGCGGTGCCACCGATGAAGCGCGTGCCCTGCGCACTTGCATGCAGCGCTTCGGGTTTGTTGGGGCTGATGCCCGGCGATTTGATGACGATGTCGAATGCAGACAGGCGTTCGCCGGTGGCGTCGGTGTCCACGTCGAGCAGCGGATCCTTCAGCGCGCGCGCGTCGGATGCTTCATCGGCATTGCAGCACAGTGTCAGCGGTAATTGCGGCAATCGTGTGCGGATCGCGCGATAGGCGGCGCGACCCTCCCGACCCCATCCCCACAACGCGACACGCTTGCCTTCAAGCTGCCGGATTTCAATTGGTGAGATGCGCACGGAGCTTGTCCCAGAGCGGCGCCGGAATGCGGTGTTCTTCGTCGATCTCCATAAGCGCGGCAACGCTGACCTCATCGGAGACCAGTTGCGGCTGTATCTCGCGGACGAAGCGTTCGATGATGGTGTCTTCGCGCCACTCGGGCCGCTGCGCCAGCACCGCCATCGCCGCGCGCGACTCCTTGCCTTCGCCGACGCACTCGAACGGCTTGTGGTCCTGGTATTCAAGCAGGCCATCGTAGCCGGCGATCCGCGCGGCATCGTCGAGCAGGTTGCGGCCGAAGATACCGACCAGCCGCGGCTTGGGCATGAACGGCGCAAGTGCGAGGAATACGAAGTGGCACTTCGGACACACGCCGCACCAGCGGTTGGCCGGACGTTCGCCAAGCAGGTGAAAATTGCGGTTGCAGCTGGAGAAGTGCGCGTCGTAGCGATCCGTCTTCGCGAATTGCCGCGCGACCGCCAGTTCCGATAGCGGACGCAGCAACGAGTAGTAGTGCAAGTCGCCCGCGATGCGCGTCTGCACGTAGTCGCCGAAGGCGCGCTCGAACGCCCAGCCTTTCGACCACTGGTGGTTCACTTCGCCGGTGCCTTCAATGAGGCTGCCGTAGCTTGCCGAGCGCTCGTTGGAGAACACGACCTGGCCCACGCCCTGCAACAGCGCGGCGAAGATGAGGATGGCCGAATTGATCGCCGTCACCGGGATGTGGCCATTCCACGCACCATGCCGGTTGTATTCGAACAACTCCGGCGCGAGTTGCCGCCCGATGTTGAGCGTGGGCAAACCGGTGCGTTCCGCGCATGCCTTGATCAATTGCGAGCCACCGACCCAGCTGACCGTCTGTTCGACACCGAGCGCGCGCAGGGCTTCGATGCTGACCAGCGAATCCTTGCCGCCGCCGATGGCGACGAGTGCATGCTGACGAAGGCCCAGTGTTCCGGCACGTTCCGCGGGAAGTTCGCTTCGCGGGAAACGGATGCGTCCGTGCAGATTCAAGCCGTTGCGATATGCGAATTCGCCCAATCCGTTGATGTAAATGTCTTCCAGAAACGTAGCGGCCGCCTCGTCGATGTCATATGCATCGATGCGAATCTCTTCCGGCACCGCTGCCTTGTAATAACTCACGCCGGCAATCAGGTGCAGCAGGCGCAAAGCGTGTTCGATGGCATGCGCGCGCGACGCATCCAACCGGAACGGCGCGCCTGGAAATCTGATGGTCTCCACCAGCTCCGGGCCGTCATCGAAGGCATAGACCAGTTGCGCGATGCCGGTATCGCGGTCGAACGCGCAGCGCCCGAAACGGAATGCCCGGATGGCATCGCGATTGAAGGTGATGGCGCTCATGCCGGCATTTCTCCTGGCAGTACGTCTTCTGCAGGCAGAACGTACTCGATAGGCAGCGGGCGCAAGTTGTAGGTATTGGCCATCACCCGGCCGTAGGCGCCTGCGTCCGCGATCAGGAACACATCGCCTTCCGCTGTCACCGCAGGTAACTCGCGCTGCCGGCCGATCACGTCGCTGCTCTCGCAGATCGGACCCACCACGTCGAACGGCACCGTCTGGGAATCATCGAATCGACTCAGGTTATGGATACCATGCCAGGCTTCGTACAACGCCGGACGCAGCAAGGCATTCATGCCTGCATCGAGGCCAACGCGGCGAATGCCGTCCTTCTCCACCACCTGCGTCGCGTGCAGCAACAGCACGCCGCTCTCGGCGACGAGGAAGCGCCCTGGCTCGATCGCCAGCTTGAAACGCGGATAGACGGATTTGATTTCGGCCAGGCCTTCGGCCCATGCGGCCACATCGAACGGTGACTCGTCCGGCGCGTACGGGATCGGCAGGCCGCCGCCGATATCGATGATGCCGATGGTGCCGATGCTGTCGGCGATGCCGGCCAAGTCCGCGTAAACCTCGCGCCAGTGCTTCGGCTGGTCGATGCCGCTGCCGAGGTGTGCGTGCAGGCCGGCAATGCGCACACCGAGTCTTCGGGCTTCGGCGACGAACGCATCGATGGACGCGATCGGCAGACCGAATTTCGATGCCGCGCCGCCGGTGACGACCTTGGCGTGGTGTCCGTCGCCGCGACCCAGGTCGATGCGCAGCCACAGTTCGCGGCCGCGAAAGACATCAGGCCAGTTGCGCAATGCCTCGACGTTGTCGAGCGTGACGGTGACGCCCATGGCGAACGCGGCTTCGTATTCGGTGCGCGGCGCGAAGCTCGGGGTGAACAGCACGCGCTCAGGATCGAGACCGGGCAAGGTCGCGAAGACATGCGCAAGCTCGCCCCGTGACACACATTCCAGTCCGAAACCTTCGGCTTCGAGCGCGCGCAGGATGTCCGGATGCGGATTGGCCTTCAGCGCGAAATAACGCCGATCGATCGCGGTGGCGGCATTCAGTGCGCGCGCGCGTTCGCGCACGGTATCCAAGTCGTAGACGTAACGCGGGGTGCCTTGCGCGGCCTGTTGCATCAAAGACTCGCGCCTTGTTTCCCACCACGGCGTGTCGCGTTGCACGGGCCCGTACGTGATCTCGCGCCAACTCGGCCCGAACACACTGGCATCGCCGACTGGCATCGCGCCGCTGCCAATCAGTTGCGCGTGCAGCTCCGGCAGCAGACCGTCGGCGTCGGCTTCGTCGATGACGAAGGTGAGGTTCAAGTCGTTCGACGATTGCGAGATCAGGTGCACGCGTTCACGGCCGAACGCCGCCCACACGTCGGACAGCTTGTGCAGCAGCGAACGCATGCCGCGCCCGACCAGCGTGATCGCTGCGCACGGGGCGATCACTTTCACCCGGCATATCTGCGAGAGATCGGCTGACAGCCGCGCGAGGACGTCGGTATTGACCAGATTTTCGCTGGGATCGAGCGACACGGTGACGTTGGTTTCCGACGAGCCGATCAGGTCCACCGACAGGCCATGACGCTTGAAACGATCAAAGATGTCAGCGAGGAAGCCGACCTGCTGCCACATGCCGACGGTTTCCATCGATACCAGCACGATGCCGTTGCGCCGGCTGATTGCCTTGACGCCTGGCACCGTGGCTGCGCTTCCGTCGATGCGAGTGCCAGGTAATTCCGGGCGTGCGGTGTCGAGGATCGCCATCGGCACGCCGGCATCGCGGCAGGGGCCGATCGAACGCGGATGCAGCACTTTTGCGCCAGTGGTGGCGATTTCCTGCGCTTCGGCATAGTCGAGGCGCGACAGCAGGCGCGCGTCAGGCACGTCGCGTGGGTTGGCGCTGAACATGCCCGGCACGTCGGTCCAGATTTCCACGCGTTGCGCACCGAGTAGCGCGCCAAAGTATGCAGCGGAGGTGTCGGATCCTCCGCGGCCCAGGATTGCGGTCCCACCATCGGGATGGCGCGCGATGAAACCCTGCGTTAACAACAAACGTGTAGGTTGCGCTGCGAAACGCGCGCGCCACGCCACATCGGCATCCCTCCTGCAGGACACCGACAAACGCGTCGACCAGTCGTTCTGGTTAGGCAGCGCGATCGCATCAAGCCAGACGCGCGCGTCGCACCAGCCGAAATCGAGACCTTGCGCGCGCAGATACGCTACGCCCAATGTCGATGACAGCAGTTCACCTTGTGCAAGCACGTCGGCCTGCCAGTCGAACGATTCCGCCGCCGCGCGCGCATTCGTTTGCAGGCTGCGCAACACGGTGATGCGTTCGCGCAGCACATCCTCCCCATCCAGGCCCAGTTCCTGCGCGAAATCGACATGGCGCCCGACGATGGCATCGATACGTGATGCCATGTCGTCATGACCATTGGCGATAACCTGCAGCTCGTTGGTGATGCCTGACAGTGCCGAGACCACCACCACTACGCGCGCGTTGTTGTCCTCGGCGCGCTGCCGCGCGAGACTGCCAATCGTGTCCCAGCGGGTTCGTTTGGACACCGACGTGCCGCCGAATTTCAGCACGATCCAGCGGTCTGCAGCAGGAGTGGTCGGGGGCATGGGAATTGTTGATCCGGAATGGCGACGCGAACGCGCAATTCTATGCGAAGGCATGCAGCCTGTTGCTGCTTTGCCCTTCGCAGGAGCGGCTTCTGCCGCGAGCTCTTCCTTGGCTGCAAAGCCCGCGGCTGAAGCTGCTCCTGCGAAAGGCGTTAAAGCGTTACGCTGCGCGGCCCCACGCCGAGTCACGCCGCCATGCCGCAACGCCGCTACCTGCAGGTCGATGTCTTCGCCGATGTTCCCGGCGCGGGCAATCCGCTTGCGATCGTGCTCGATTGCGAAGGGCTGGACGATGCCGCGATGCAGGCGATCGCGCGCTGGACGCGCCTGCCCGAAACGACCTTCGTGTTCCCGGCAACCGAGGACGGTGCCAGCTATCGCATCCGCATCTTCAGCCCGCGGCGAGAGGTGCCGTTTGCCGGGCATCCCAGCGTGGGTACCGCGCATGCCGTGCTGCAGTCTGGACTTGCAACGCCGCGCGGCGGAATGCTGGTGCAGGACGGCATCGCCGGCAAACTGCCGCTGCGCGTGCAAGGCGAAGGCGCGAAGCGGACGATCGCGGTGCGCACGCCACCGTCGCACGTCATGGAGATCGCATCGGCCGACGATCCGCGTCTGTGCGACGTGTTGCACGATTTGCCGCTCGGCGCATTGCCGCCCGCATTGATGGAGGGTGGCCGCCGCTGGTGGTTGGCGGAGATCAGCGACGAAGCCGCGCTGCGCGCCGCAACGCCTGACTGGAATGCCATCGCCACCCTTGCGCACACCACCGACAGCATGGGCCTGTGCGTCTTCGCACGCAGCGACGATCCCGTGTATTACCTGGCGGTACGTGCCTGGGTCGGCGCGCCTGCGCAGTTCGAGGACGCGGCATCGGGCGCGGCCAATGCCACGCTTGCGGCATGGCTGGCATCGCAGGGCGCGATGCCGGGCGGTTCGCCGCCGCAGTTATCGACACAGCAATCGAACACGACTGGGTTTTACCGCATCAGCCAAGGCCGCGAAGTGGGTCATGACGCGGTGATCGAATTGCAGGTCGACGAGAATGGCGACGTGTGGTCCGGCGGCCGCACGGTGACGGTGGTCAGCGGTCACATCGACTGGTAATAGCGCGTTTCTTGCAGGAGCGACGGAAGTCGCGAAAGCGCTAAAGCCATCACGACTATCGTCGCTCCTACGGCAGACCTATTTGGCCTCGTAGACTGGCTTGCCATCGACCCAGGTTGACCGGATTCCGATATCGTCCAGCGCCCCCGCGGGCCCCGCAACCGGATCGGCATCCAGCACCACGAAATCCGCGTGCAGTCCCACCGCAAGCCGGCCTACGTCTGATTCGTTTCGCCCGGCATACGCCGCATCCGAGGTAAATCCGCGTAAGGCCTCTTTTGCGCTCAAACGTTGTTCCGGCAGCCAGCCACCCGTCGGTTGTCCTTCGCGATCCTGTCGCGTCACCGCCGCGTACAGACCCAGGCGCGGATCCACCGATTCGACCGGGAAGTCCGAACCCAGCGCGAGCCGCACGCCAGCGTCGAGAAGACGCTGCCACGCATAAGCGCCCGCAATGCGTTCCGCGCCCACGCGAACCTGCGCCCATGGCATGTCAGAAGTTGCATGCGTCGGCTGCATCGACGCGATCACGCCGAGCGTCTTGAAACGTGGAATGTCATCTAGCGCGAGCACCTGCGCGTGTTCGATGCGCCAGCGGTGGTCGCCGGACGCCGCATCGCCGAGTGCGCCGGCATAGGTATCCAGCACGATGCGATTGCCACGATCGCCGATCGCATGCGTCGCCACCTGTACACCACAGCCCTGCGCCTTGCGCACGGCGCTATCGAAGGCCTTGGGTTCGGTCACCAGCAAGCCGCGATGGCCCGGTTCGTCGCTGTAGTCGGCCAGCAACGCTGCGCCGCGACTGCCGAGCGCGCCGTCCATGTAGAACTTGACGCCACGCATCCGCAGGCGACCG
>JALYOU010000268.1 GCA_030856725.1 Pseudomonadota bacterium | reverse complement strand
CCACTGGACACGGAAGAACGCGAGCTGGCGCAGCGGCTGGCGCGTCTCGGCGCGCCCGGTGAACCCTCGCCATCCCTCGACGCGAAAATCCTCGCAGCTGCGCGTGACGCTGTGGCAAGACAGCCGTCGTCGCGGACGCATCGCCGCGCACGCTGGCCGGTCGCGTTCGGCGTGGCCGCGTCGCTGGCGTTGGCAGTGGGTGTCGCGTGGCAGCTGCGGCCGTTGCCGCAGGTGCCGGTCTACGAAGAATCCGTTTCTACGACGGCGACGGACGCCGCAACCGCCGGCGGCGGCCCGTCCGCCGATGCTGCTGCGGCTAGCGCGCCGATGCCCCCGCCGTTGCCTGCCGAACCAGCTGAGCGCCGGGACTCGTCCGCACGGGAACAGGCTTATGAGAGGCAGGCGGACGAGGAGCAAGCGGAGGTCGCAGCGGATTCCGATGCGGATGTCGCGTCCGGTGCATCTGCGGCGAAGCAAGCGCCGATCGTGTCCGACATACCGGTGCCGATCGATACAGCGTCTTCGCCCCCTCCCCCACCGCCCTCGGCGGCGACATCGGCAAGGCCCGAGTTCGTGCCTCCGCCTCCTTCAGCACCCGCCGCACCGCCGGTTGAGCAGCGCATGCGCGTCGAACAGCCCGCGCGCGCAGCGAACATGCAGTCACGGCCTGCTCCGGCACAGCGTGCTCCAGCACAGCCGGCATCAACCGCCACGTCCCAGTCGCGCAACGACACCGTATTGAGCGACGCGGCAGCAGCGGCGGAAGCCGGCAGCGAGGAAGGTTTCGACGAACGTCCGCCCAACACCGCAGATATCCCGGAAGTCAGGCAAGCCTGGCTGCAACGTATCCGTGAATTGATCGCCAGCGGCGACACCGCCGCCGCGCGCGACAGCCTTCAGGAATTCAAGCGCCGCTATCCGGGTGTCGTACTCCCGGACGACCTGCGCCGCTTTGATCGGCCGCTCTGATATTTTTTCTTCTCCCATCGGGAGAAGGGACAGACATCGCTTCGGCGATAACATCACAGGACTGGAAAACAACTTCCCGGAAGCCTGATGTCCGCACCACCTGAAGCCGCAACCGCCAAACCCCGCATCGGCACCCTCCGCGCCCTCTGGCCATTCGTCATGCGCGAGCGCGGACTGTTCGCGGCATGGCTACTGGCATTGGCCGCATCATCAGCGGCAACGCTTAGCCTGCCCATCGCCTTCGGCGACATGATCGACCAGGGTTTTTCCAGCGGCGCGAATGTCGATCGCGCGTTCGTGCTGTTGTTCATCGTGGCCGTTGCCCTCGCGTTGGCATCGGCCGCGCGTTTCTATTTCGTGTCCCTGCTCGGCGAGCGCGTCGTCGCCGACCTGCGCCGTCAACTATATGCACACCTGATCGGCCTGGACGCTGGTTTCCATGATCGCAACCGCAGCGGTGAACTCATTTCGCGGCTCACCGCCGATGCCGAACTGTTGCGCAGCGTGGTTGGCTCCAGCATGTCGGTGGCCTTGCGCAGCAGCGTCACGGTGATCGGTTCGCTGGTGATGCTGTTCGTCACTGAACCGCGCCTCGCCTTGTATGCACTGGTCGGTATTCCGCTCGCGGTATTGCCCATCGTCATTGGTGGGCGCCGCATCCAGAAAGTATCGCGCGACAGTCAGGATCGCGTAGCCGACGCCAATGCGCTCGCCGCCGAAACCCTGGGCGCCGTGCGCACGGTGCAGGCACATGCGCGCGAGCCTTACGAACGCGGACGCTTCGGCGCGGCAGTCGCCGTAGCCGTGGACACCGCACGCAAGCGCATCCGTTCGCAGGCGTGGGTGACAGCGGTCGCGATCACGCTCATCTTCGGCGCGATCACGATGGTCCTCTGGTCCGGCGCGCACGACGTGATTTCGGGCCGCATGACCGCGGGCACGCTTGGCCAGTTCGTGCTCTACGCATTGATCGGCGGCGGCTCGGTAGGCGCGCTGGCGGAAGTGTGGAACGAGTTGCAGCGCGCCGCCGGCGGCATGGGGCGCATCAACGAGTTGTTGCAGGAAACTTCTGACATCGCGGCGCCATCATCGGTGCAGGCCTTGCCGCACGTGTTGCGCGGAGGTTTGCGCTTCGACGCGGTGACGTTTCATTACCCGATGCGTCCGGATCTTCCGGCGCTGCAGGATTTTTCCATGCTGGTGCGGCCCGGTGAAACGGTTGCGCTGGTCGGACCGTCAGGCGCCGGCAAGAGCACGGTGTTCTCGCTGCTGCTGCGCTTCCATGATCCGCAATCAGGACGCTTGCTGATCGACGACATCGATATCCGCACGCTCGATCCGTCCGCCTTGCGCGAGCGCATCGCGCTGGTGCCGCAATCGCCGACCATCTTCGCCGCCAGCGCACGTGACAACATCCGATACGGTCGTCTGCAGGCGACCGATGCGGAACTGGAAGAAGCCGCGAAATCGGCGGAAGCGCACGATTTCCTGCTGGCCATGCCGAAGGGGTACGACGAGGAACTCGGCGAACGCGGCGCGCGCCTGTCCGGCGGCCAGCAGCAACGCGTCGCCATTGCGCGCGCGCTGCTGAAGGACGCGCCTATCCTGTTGCTGGACGAAGCGACCTCCGCGCTGGATGCGCAGAGCGAGCGCGCCGTGCAGCACGCGTTGGAAAACCTGATGCAGGGCCGCACCACTCTGGTCATCGCGCATCGGCTGGCGACGGTGCTCAAGGCCGACCGCATCGTGGTCATGGACCACGGCCGGATCGTCGCCGAGGGCACGCACGGTGCGTTGATGGCCGAAGGCGGTCTGTATTCGGAGTTGGCGAAACTGCAGTTCCTGGACTGACGGCGGCGAATTCAGGCAGCCAGCGGCCTGCTGTGGTTATCCGCTTGCGAACAATTCACGCAACAACGCAGGCAATCCCTCCGACGACGCCGCGACGTTCGCCAGCACTTCATCCATGGTGATTTCTTCGTCGCCGCCGGGACCACATCCCGCGGCCCAGTTGGCGACGATCGCAAGACACGCATAGTCCAGCCCGAGTTCGCGTGCGAGGCCCGCTTCGGGCATACCGGTCATGCCGACCAGATCGCAACCATCGCGTCGCATGCGCGCGATCTCGGCCTTCGTTTCAAGCCGCGGCCCCTGCGTCGCGCCATAACAGCCATGGCCGACGATGAGCACATTGGCGCGCTTCGCGGCCGCGATGATCTGCTTGCGCAATGACAGCGTGTATGGCTCGCCGAAATCGACATGCAGCACCTCGCTGCCAGGTTCTTCCGACAAGGTCGACACGCGACCCCACGTGAAATCGATGAGCTGATCCGGGCAAGCCAGCACGCGAGGCCCGAAATGCTCGGTGATGCCGCCGACGGTATTCAACGACAGCACGCGCGTGGCGCCGAGCGCCTTCAAAGCGGCGAGATTGGCGCGGTAGTTGATCTTGTGCGGCGGCAGTGAATGGCCTTCGCCATGGCGCGCGAGGAAGGCGACGCGCTTTCCGCCAAGCGTGCCGATGCGGATTGGGCCGGAAGGTGCTCCGTAGATCGTGTCCGGCTGATGCGCTTGCGTGTTGTCGAGCGATGCCAGTGCGTAGACGCCCGTGCCGCCGATGATCGCAAGCGCGATGTCATTCGAGTGCCGGTTCATGCCTGCAGCGCGTAAATGCCGGGCAAGTTGCGCCCCTGCTCGTGGTAATCCATGCCGTAGCCGAACACATACCGGTCCGGCACATCGACGCCGACGTAATCCGCTTCGATGCCTTCGACACAGCGGTCATGCACCTTGACCGCCAGCACCGCGATGCGGACATCGGCCGCGCCCTGGTCTTCGCACCAGCGTTTGACCGCAAGCAGAGTGTGGCCTTCGTCGAGGATGTCGTCGGCCAGCAGCACGCGTCGGTCGCGCATCGGCGTGGCCGGGCGATGCAGCCACGCAAGCCCGGAACCGGACGTGCTTCCGCGATAACGCGTTGCGTGCAGGTAGTCGAATTCGAGATCGAGGCCACGTTCGCCCAGCGCGAATGCGAGCTGCGACGCGAACGGCATGCCACCATGCATCACCGTGACGTACAGCGGGACTTCGCCCGCTGCATAGTCGTCTCGAATCGCGCCGGCCATGCGCTCGATCTGCAACTGCAGCGATTCGCGATCGTGGATCAGCTCGGCGTTGTGCAAGGCACTGCCAAGATCGGGTGGATTCATGCGAGGTCTCCATTGCCGCCGGACAAACGTATTCCACTGGGCAAGCGTGACCGCGCGTCGGAATAACGTGCATCGGCCAGCAAGCCGTCCCACGCCAAAGCGCCGCGCCCGATCAGACCTGCGAGCGCCATGGTGTCAAGCGTGCGGCCTTTGACGGCGGCCAGCGATTCATCGACAAGATCGGGATGGCAGACCAGCACGACGTCGCAGCCGGCATCCAGGTGCGCGTCGATGCGCGACTTCACGCCACCAGCCGAGAATGCCGCCGCCATGCCGATGTCGTCGGAAAAAACGACGCCACGGAACCCCATTTCCTGACGCAGGATGTCGTCGATCCAGAACCTGGAATATCCCGCCGGTTCCGGCGCGACTTGCGGATAGATCACATGCGCCATCATCACCGCATCGGCGCCGGCGTCGATGCCGGCGGCAAAGGGAATCAGGTCGTCGTTGCGGATCGCATCAAGCGTGCGCGCATCGGCGGCATCGTCGAAGTGCGTGTCCTCCAGCACCGAGCCGTGTCCCGGGAAATGCTTGAGCGTTGCAGCCATGTCCGCAGCATGCATCCCCTGCACGTAGGCACGGGTGAACGCGGCGACCACTTGCGGATCGGCCGAGAACGCGCGATCGCCGATGGCGCGATTGCCGCGGCCGAGATCGACCACCGGCGCGAAACTCAGATCGACGCCCGACGCGCGTATTTCGCTGGCCATCAGCCATGCGTGTTCCTGCGCCAGCGCGAGTGCAGCGTCCGGATCGCTGGCGTACTGGGCCCCGAAGGTTTCAAGGGGCGGCAACGCGCTGTAACCATCGCGGAAGCGCTGCACGCGTCCGCCTTCCTGATCTACGCACACCAGCTGCGGACGCGGTGCGGCTTCGCGAATAGCCGCGGACAATTCGGCGACCTGCGTCTTCGACGCGAAGTTGCGCGCGAACAGGATCACGCCGGCGCAGGCCTCGTGCTGCAGCCAGTCGCGCTCCTGCAGGGTCAGTTCGGTTCCGGCTATTCCAATCACCAGCATGTGCGGGTCTCCATCAGTTTTTTGTCACATTGGATTGTAATGGCGGTGGTACGTCATTCCCGCGAAAGCGGGAATCCAGCGACCTTTGCACCTGGAAGCCAAAGGCACTGGGTTTCCGCCTTCGCCGGTATAACGAACAGGAGCTGCAGACTTCCCGCTGCGACGCTCATCCTGAGCTTGTCGAGGTACGCGGGAATGACAAGCTCAAGGCTCGAACAACGCAATACTCTCCACATGCGCCGTATGCGGAAACATGTCCATGACGCCCGCCGCACGCAGTTTCCAGCCGCGCTCATTGACCAGATAACCCGCGTCACGCGCAAGCGAACCAGGATGGCAACTCACGTACACGATGCGTTTCAGACCGGCCAGCGGGAGCTGCCGCAGCACGACATCCGCACCCGAGCGCGGCGGATCGAGCAGCACCTTGTCGATGCCTTCGCGCATCCAGGGCTGTCCGCGCAGATCCTGCGCGAGGTCGGCGGCATGGAAGTGCGCGTTGGGCAGATTGTTGTGCGCCGCGTTTTCCCGTGCACGCTGTACGAGCCCTGCATCTCCTTCTACGCCCACGACCTCACGCGAGTAACGGGCCAGCGGCAAGGTGAAATTCCCGAGTCCGCAGAACAGATCCAGCACCCGCTCATCCGGCTGCACGTCCAGCAACTCCAGCGTGCGCGCGATCATCTTTTCGTTGAGCCCGGCGTTGACCTGGATGAAATCCAATGGCCGGAACTGCAACTCGATGTCCCAAGGCTGCAACCGGAACGCGAGCTTGGGCGCTTCCGGCCACAGCGGATGCACGCTGTCGATACCCTTGGGTTGCAGGAAAATCGCGACGTTCTGTTCTTGCGCGAAGGCCAGCAGCGCATCGCGGTCGCGCTCCGACAACGGGGCAAGATGCCGGAAGACAAAAGCGACTTTCACTTCATCAGGAGTGTCATCGCCAGCGATGAACTCGATCTGTGGAATCTCGCGGCGGCCATCCATCTGGTCGACCAGCGCGGACAATGCCGCGATCCGTTCGCCGATTTGCGGAATCACCGTGTAGCAGATCGAAATATCGGCGACGAAGCGTGGATCGTTTTCGCGGAATCCCACCAGCGTCTTGTCTTTCTTCTCGACACGACGCACCGAGAAGCGTCCCTTGCGCCGGTAGCCCCATGCGGCATCGACCAGCGGCGGCAACACGGTGTCCGGAGTGACATGACCGATGCGCTGCAGGCTCTCCATCAGCACACGCTGCTTGGCGACGATCTGCTTGTCTTCGGCCAGGTGTTGCAGCGCGCAGCCGCCGCAGGTGCCAAAGTGCGGGCAACGCGGCTGCACGCGATCTTCCGATGCCTGCAGGATGTCCAAGGCGACCGCTTCATCGTAGCTGCGCGAACGCTTGACCTGTTTGGCCATCACCCGCTCCCCCGGCAACGCGCCGGCGATGAACACAGTCTTGCCGTCGCTGCGGCGCGCTACGCCGCGGCCGTCGTGGATGAGATCGATGATGTCGGCTTCAAACGGGGTCTGGTCGATGCGGGACACGGAGTCTCTAGCGGTGATTGCAAGCCGCTATTGTCGCAGACGCACCTTTTTCTTCGCTCGGGCTTTCGTAGGAGCGGCTTTAGCAGCCAGCTCTTCTAGAAGAGTCAAAAGCTCGCGGCTGAAGCCGCTCCTACTCCCGAAGGAAGTCCTCTTGGGGGACGAAAAGCAGGGGCTACTTCTGCTTCCAGCCGCCACCGGATTGATACCACCACCCGTTACGCGCGCTTTCCACCCATTGCTTGGAGAACACTCCGCGAATCTGCTCTTCCCACTCCGGATGCCCATTGGCCACGGCAACTTCGCGGTACACCGCCTTGGAGTCTCGATTCTGATCGGCCACTGCCTGGTTTACGCCGACGCGCTCGCCGAGCGAAATCTTGGATGCCTCGCGTACCGCGACCAGGCCATCACCTGTAAATCCAAGCGCGCCCGAATCGAAATGTGCACGCAGCGTGCTGTCGAAACGCGATTCCATGCGCGACTGGATCGCCTGGATCGCTGGCGTCTTCAAGGTGATGTCGGGCGCTTGCGCATAGGCAGGCGCGATGCCGATCAGCATCAGCGGATCGAAACGCATGGATTCCTGCGCAGGCGCGTGCTGCATCGCCATGCCGCCACCACCCGGCTTGGGCTGCATTTCGTCACCGATGACTTTCTCGACGAATTCCTTGGCCGCTTCCTTGGCCTCGGCGGCCGGAAAATAGACATTGATCGTGACGCACGCGCTGAGCGCGATGACGGCGGCGATCGGCATTCCCATCCAGTAACGCATGTTGCTCTCCCATGATTTGTCAGGTATTTGGATTTGCGAACGTCTGTTGCTAATTGATCACCGGCTTCACTTCGCCCTTGCTGACCGCCGCGAGCCGCTCGACCAGCGTCGGCCAATCCACCTGGCGGTTGTAGCCCACCACCGTCAACCGCGGCAGGCCCGAACCTCGGACGATAGTAAACCCCTGTCCTTCTGAACGCGGGGCTTCCGGACGCGCCGCCACGGATGACAACCCGCTCATCGCGCACACCTCGTTGGCCAAGCGACAGGAAATGCCGATGCCCGCATAGCCGAAATCGTCGAACAGGCCAATCAGCCGTCCCTGCAGGCTGCTCACGAACGACGCATCGCCGACGCTGGAAATGTTCTGCACCGCGCGCTGGCTGATGCGCTGCTTCACGCCTGGTTTACGATCGGTGCGCAGGTCGGCGTCGAATGTGACGGCCTGCCATTCCACCATGCGCAGGTCGTGGATGCGGCCATCGAGCTTGCCGGTGATGGTGCCGAAACCGAGTACTTCGGTCAGGCCGAGCAGGTCGAGATCGTCCAAGTCGATGTCGGCCGACAGCGTGGGCGCGGTGCCGAACGGGCGCTCCATCGAAAGCTCCGTCATGCGCACGTGTCCACCGAATAGGCCAAGCGTCAGGCCGCCATCGAAATCGAGCCGGTCATTCGCGTAACGCGCATCCGGGATGGTCCCGCTGAGTTCGCCGCGGAATGCCGGCAGT
Source organism: Pseudomonadota bacterium (assembly GCA_030856725.1). Classification (GTDB taxonomy): domain Bacteria; phylum Pseudomonadota; class Gammaproteobacteria; order Xanthomonadales; family Xanthomonadaceae; genus JALYOU01. The sequence continues at coordinate 7,754 of JALYOU010000268.1, read as the reverse complement.
CCCAGTGCTTCGGAGACCTTGCCGAAGTCGATCCGCTCCAGCGTAAGCCCGAAATTCATCTGCATCCCGGCCTCGCCGCTGGCCGGGCGCAGGGTGAAATTATCGAAGCGCAGAGTGCCGCCGAACAGCGGGATCGCCACCGCCTCACGGAAACGCAACGCGCCATTGCCGCTCTCTAACGGCAGCGTCGCGGCCTCGAACTTGAGCCCGTACAGCTCGCCGCCGCTCCAGCGCAGTGCACTGGACACGGGCGCTCCCGCCGAATACCGCACATCGCCATTGAGATCATCGAACACGAAACGGCGTTTCGGATCCAGCACATCGACATCGCGCAGCTGCGCATCGACGCTGCGCAATGTGCCGTCCTGCATGCGCACGCGCGCATCGAATGCGCCGATGAACTCGACTTCGCCCAAGCCAAACAACGCAAGCCAACCGGACAGGTAACGATCCCGCAACGGCGCGACATTGCGGCTCTGGAACTGCAGATCGGCATTGCGCAACGCGGCATCGGCGGAGAACCCGGCGCTGCCTTCGACAATCAGCGCAGCGTCGCGCCATCGGATCGAACGCAACTGCCAGCCGGAACCGCGCCGCGTGTCGCCTTCAATGTGCAGATCGGCCTGCTGCCCGCCGAGTGCAAGGAAGGTATTGCCATAGAGGATGTCGCCGCCAAGCTTGCCATCGAGCACGAGTTGGCTGGTGCCTTGCCGCGTGCGGTAATCGATGTCGAAGCCGCCGGTCAGTTTTTCGGCGGCGATGCGGCCATCGGGTGTTTCCAGTGCAACCCCGTTGATGTTCAAGCGGCCCTGCACGCGCACCGCCGTATTGGGTCGCGTGACGACATCAAGTTGTCCGCCGAGCGTGCCGGATTGCAACCGGCCATCTTTCCATGCGCGCGCAAGCAGCGCCTGCGCCCATGCGATCGGGACGCGCGTCAGGTCGAGCGTTGTCACGTCGGGCGACGAAGCCTGCCGATGCAACTCCAAACGCCCACCAGAATCAGGTGCCGCTCCCTGTGCGAGCACGGCGTCCGTCGTGGCGATGCCCAGGTCGACGGCAAGCTGCACAGGCTTACCGTTCCCCGCGCGCAGCGCGCCGGAACACTGCCAGCCGCCGTTTCCATCGCGGCGCAACGGGCAATGCCAAGTGAGGTTCTTGTAGCGATAGCCAAGGTCGGCCGCATCGATGCTGCGCGCGGTCAGCGTCAAGTCGCCCTGTTGTGCATCGGCCGGCCAGTCGAGCCGAACGCGAACGCCTTCCAGCGTCGCGACGCCGGTCGTCACCTTCGCGATCTTCGCGGTCATGGTGCGCGCCTGCGCCTGCGCCTGCGCGCCGGCAAGCAGCGACACCACCAACAGCCAGCGTAAGATCGGGCGCGACATGGCGCAGAGCATACCGATGGCACGCGAGCACACGATGAACCCGCCCCCTGCCCGGCCGCGCCTGCTGCTGGTGGAGGACGACGCGGTCAGCCGTGAGTTCCTTTGGGCGGCGGCCGAAGCGCTGCCGGCGGATGTCGATGCTGTCGATACGATCTCGGCGGCCATCGCCTGCGTCGCGCGGAACGTGCACGCGCTGTGGCTGATCGACGCCAACCTGCCGGATGGCAGCGGCGCCGAACTTCTGCGAACGCTGCGTGCCAATGATCCCCGCACACCTGCACTGGCGCATACGGCTTCGCGCGATCGCACGGAACTGGATGCACTGATCGCTGCGGGCTTCGGCGAAGTCCTGATCAAGCCGTTGAGCGTCGAAGCGTGGCAAGCGGCGATTCGTCGTGCTTTGGGGCAGCCAATGGAAACAGACGTGGCGCCGGGAATGCGCTTGTGCGGAAAGCTGCCGGTTTGGAGCGACGAGACAGCCTTGGCGGCGTTGAACGGCAATGCGCAGCACGTCACTGCGCTGCGCGATCTTTTTCTCGGTGAACTGCCGTCCCAGCGTGAGGCGGTGTTTACCGCGCTGCAGCGGCAGGATCATGCCGGAGCACACGATGTACTGCACCGGTTGAAGGCCAGCTGCGGGTTTGTAGGAGCGTCGCGGTTGCTGGCTGCAGTCGACGCGCTGGATGCGGCACTGTGCGATTCGATACTTGCAAACCTGTTCAACGATGCAGCGGAAGATACGCTGTCGGCAGTGAAAAACTTCTGACCTGAGACCGCCTCATCCGCGCGAAATGCGGGCCAGTTCACCCAGCATTTCCCATGATTTCAGACCGCGTCCGCCGAGATGATGATGCAGTACTTCGCGCATTGCACGCCGCAGGCTTGCCAGATCCTCGGCAGCGGGCTGGGTATCGGCGCCGAGTGCCAGCAAGGCGCGTCCGGTGGCGGCGGCGCTGCGATCGCCGTGTCCGCGGTCGCTCAACACGCGGCGCGGGCCGTGTTCGGCATCGAGGCGGTAGCGTGCGGCCGCATCGATCCTGGTGCCATCGCCGTCGTGCAGCCAGTCGAAGCCCATGCCCAATGAATCGAGTAGTTCGCGCTCATAACGGCGCAGGGTCCACGCCAGCGGCTCGGAACTGCCCAATCCTTCGCGCGCCTGTGCGTAAGCCTCGAATAGCTGCGAATGCGGATCCTCACGTGGCGCGAGGCGCAGCGTCAGTTCATTGAGATAGAAGGCGGACAGCGCCGCTTCGCCCGTAAGGCGCGGCGCGATGTCGAGCGCTTCGGCCGCAATCAGGCGCGCCAGTTCGCCACGCTGGATGGCATCGAAGCGGATGGACTGAAGCGGCTGCAATGCGGCACGCAATGGCTGCCGCTTAGGACCCTGCACGCCGCGCGCGACCAGACCGATGCGGCCGTGATTGGCGCTGAGCACTTCCACCAGCAGGCTCGTCTCCCGCCACGGGCGGGTGTGCAGGACGAAGGCGGGTTCGGCGGCGTAGTGCATGGCTTCGGGAGACAGTTTTTTTGCTCGTCATTCCCGCTCAATCAATCGTGATATCCAAGCGTCCGCAGCGCCGACTCATCATTCGACCACCCTTCCCGCACCCGAACCCACGTCTCAAGGAAAACCTTGCGTCCGAACAAACGCTCCATCTGCAAGCGTGCCTTGGTGCCGATCTCGCGCAGGCGCTCGCCCTTGTTGCCGATGACGATGGCTTTCTGCCCATCGCGCTCGACCCAGATCACCGCGCCGATGCGCAGCAAGTCGCCGTCTTCCACGAAGCGTTCGATTTCCACCGTCGTGGCATACGGCAATTCCGCGCCGAGCTGGCGCATCAGCTGCTCGCGCACGAATTCACCCGCCAGGAATCGCTCACTCTTGTCGGTGAGGTCGTCGGTGTCGTACAGCGCCGACTGTTGCGGCATCAACGCCAGCACGGTGTCGACCAGCGCTTCGAGCCCCTTGCGCTTGAGCGCAGACACCGGATGCACGCCTGCGAATTCGCGCTCATGCGTGGCCGACGCCAGATACGGCAGCAGTTTCGTCTTGTCGCGCGCCTTGTCCACCTGATTCACTACAAGCACGACGGGGACGCCCGATTGTTGGAGCGTGTCGTACGCCAGCGTGTCCTCCTCGTCCCAACGACCGGCCTCGACTACCAGCAACGCCGCATCCACACCTTCCACCGCGCCGCGCGCCGCGCGATTCATCATCCGGTTCATCGCCTTCTTCTGCTCGCGATGGATGCCCGGCGTGTCCACCAGTGCGATCTGGCCCGCGTCGAACGATGCGATGCCGAGCAGGCGGTGCCGCGTAGTCTGCGGGCGGTTCGAGGTGATGCTGATCTTGGTGCCGACCAGCGCGTTGATCAGCGTCGATTTGCCGACATTCGGACGGCCGATGACGGCGACGTGGCCGGCGCGGTAAGGAGGTGTGGTCATGCGGGGATTGTGGGCGGGTGCGCGGTGCAGGGCAAACCCGCATATCTGCGTAGGGTGGGCCTTGGCCCACCATGCCGTTCGCCGCGAGCATGACGAAAGCGGTGGGCCAAGGCCCACCCTACTTCAATCGTCGGCCTTCAGCATGTGTAACGCCGTTTCCGCCGCCATTTGCTCGGCGGCGCGTCGTGATCCGCCTTCGCCCTCGGGGGCCAGCGGTGGCTCGGTCAGCTTGCATGCGATGCGAAAACGCTTGAGATGATCGTCGCCGGTTTCCTCCAGCAGGAGATACACAGGCAACGGTTTCTGCCGCGCCTGCAGCCATTCCTGCAGGCGCGTCTTGGCATCTTTCCCAACCTTGTTGGGTGACGGCAGCCCGGCCAGCATGGCCTCGAACCACGGCAGCATCACGGCGCGGCAGGTTTCGAAACCCGAATCGAGATAGATCGATGCGGTCACCGCTTCCAGCGCATCGGCCAAGATCGAATCGCGGCGATGGCCGCCGGATTTCATCTCGCCCGGCCCCAGCGTCAGCGCAGAGCCCAGATCGAGTTCGCGCGCGATCGTGGCCAGCGCGGATTCGCGCACCAGTTCGGCACGGGCACGCGTAAGTGCGCCTTCGTCGGCCTTCGGCCAGCGCGTGTAGAGGACTTCGGCAATGATCAGGTTGAGCAGCGCGTCGCCGAGGAACTCGAGCCGCTCGTTGTGCGGAGCTCCAGCGCTGCGGTGGGTCAAGGCCTGCGCGAGCAGGCCCTCCTCCGCGAAGCGATGGCCGATGCGGTCAGTCGTCCGCGCCGCCACGGTTCAGTTCTTGCGTGGCGGTGAATTTGCCGACGACATCGAGGTTATAGATCAGCGGCTTGCGGACTTCGTAGTTGACGTCCATCTTCCAGCCCCTGTCGCTGCGCGTCAGCTTGACGTGCTCGGGCTTCACGTTCGCGGAGTAGTTGATGTAGAGGCGGCGGAAGAACAGATCCTGGATCTTCTCGGGCGTCTGGTCGGCCATGCCCGGCTCGTCCGACAACCCCTTGAGCGAAGACTTGACGCTGAAGAACTCCTGATACATCGGAAACAGTTTCATGCCGATGTAGGCGCCGAAACCCGCCACCGCGAGCACGATCAGGAATCCGATCAGAGTCATGCCTTGTTGCGCGTGCCTGGTGTTGTGTTTCATACAGTCTCTCCCCTTCAGCGATGCTTGTTCGATCGAACGTCGTTTACGGAATACTGGTACCGATCCGCGAAACATCCACCCCACCCGCGCTCCGATCCCAATTCATCCAGACCAGGAACGCCTTGCCCCGGAGGTTTGATTCCGGAAGTGTCCCCCAGAACCGGCTGTCCTCGCTATTGTCACGATTGTCGCCCATCACAAAATACTCGCCTCGCGGGACGACCCATTCGCCTTCGCCCTGGGTGAAGAATGGCATGTCCTCGCGCTCCAGGATGGGATGCGCCCGCCCTGGCAGCAACTCCGAGGTCAGCGAGGCACCCGTCATCTCGGCCCCCTTGCCTTCGCCGATGTACTGCCCGATGGGCCGGTATCTGATCGGCCGGCCGTTCACGAACACTGTGTTGTCACGATAGGCCACGATGTCGCCCGGCAGGCCGATGACGCGCTTGATCCAGTCCTGGTCGGGATGGTGCGGCGGGCGAAACACGGCCACGTCGCCTCGCTTGGGTTCGCCGGTGGCGATGAATTTCTTGTTGGTGACAGGCAGGCGCAGGCCGTAGGCGAACTTGTTGACGAGGATGAAATCGCCAATCAGCAGCGACGGCATCATCGAACTCGACGGGATGCGAAAGGGTTCAGCGATGAAGCTGCGCAGCACCAGCACGATCGCCAGCACAGGAAAAAACGCGCGCGAGTAGTCGACCAGCACCGGTTCCTTCGCCTCAAGCAGACCCGCGCTCGCCGCGCGCCGCTTCGCCAGGTACAGGCGATCCAGCAACCAGATGATGCCGGTGGCGAAGGTGAGTACGACCAGGGCGATTTCGAACCAGCGCATGCGTTTTCCTTAAGACTTTTTCGGGTTGAGGATTCGGGAACAAAGTGAAGCTGATCGTTTTTGCCCGTCATTCCCGCGAATGACGAGAAAAAAGGCTACTTGTTGTCCACCTGCAACACCGCCAGAAACGCTTCCTGTGGCACTTCAACACGTCCCACCTGCTTCATCCGCTTCTTGCCCGCTTTCTGCTTTTCCAGCAGCTTCTTCTTGCGGCTGGCATCGCCGCCGTAGCATTTGGCCAGCACGTTCTTGCGCATCGCCTTGACCGTGGTGCGCGCGATGATCTGCGCGCCGACGGCGCACTGGATGGCCACATCGAACATCTGCCGCGGAATCAACTCTTTCATCTTCTCAGCGATTTCGCGCCCCCGTCGGTCCGCATGCGCGCGATGCACGATCAGGCTCATCGCATCGACCTTGTCCCCGTTGATCAACGTATCCACGCGCACAAAGGGGCCAGCGTCGAAGCGCAGCAGGTGGTAATCGAGCGAGGCATAACCCCGGCTCACAGATTTCAAGCGGTCGAAGAAGTCCAGCACCACTTCAGCCATCGGCAGTTCGTAATTGATCTGCACCTGGCTGCCGAGATAGTTGATGCTCTGCTGCGAACCGCGCTTTTCCTCGCACAGCGTGATGATGTTGCCGACGTAGTCGGGGGGCGTGAGGATGGTGGCGAGGATGATCGGTTCCCGCACCTCGTCGATCAGGTTGGCTTGCGGCAGCTTGGCTGGGTTGTCGAGCGTGAGCACGGTGCCGTCGGTCTTGAGCACTTCGTAAATCACTGTCGGTGCGGTGGTGACCAGGTTGAGGTCGTATTCGCGCTCCAGCCGTTCCTGCACGATTTCAAGATGCAGCATGCCGAGGAAGCCGCAGCGGAAACCGAAGCCCATCGCCTCGGAACTTTCTGGCTCGAAGCGCAGGGCAGCGTCGTTGAGTCGAAGTTTTTCCAGCGCTTCGCGCAGCGCCGGGTAGTCGTCGCTGTCGACCGGAAACAGGCCGGCGAACACCCGCGGCTTCATTTCCTGGAAACCCGGCAATGCATGCTCGGCAGGAAGGCTCGCGAGCGTCAGCGTATCGCCGACTGGCGCGCCATGCACGTCCTTGATCGATGCGTTGATCCAGCCCACTTCGCCCGCGCCGAGCTTGGGGAGCGTCTTGAGCTTGGGCGTGAACACGCCGACCTTGTCGACCAGATGCGTGCGACCGGTGGACATGACGAGAATCTTGTCGCCTGCCTTGATCTCGCCCTGCATCACACGCACCAGCGACACGACGCCGAGATAATTGTCGAACCACGAATCGATGATCAGCGCCTGCAGCCGATCGGTGTCGCGGGGCTTCGGCGGCGGGATGCGCTTGACGATGGCCTCGAGCACGTCGATGACATTGAGACCGGTCTTGGCGGAAATGGCGACGGCGTCCTCGGCGTCAATGCCGATGACCGCTTCGATTTCTTTTTTGACCCGCTCGATGTCAGCCGTCGGCAGGTCGATCTTGTTGAGCACCGGCACGACTTCGAGACCCTGCTCCACTGCTGTGTAGCAGTTAGCGACGGATTGCGCTTCAACACCCTGCGCCGCATCGACCACCAGCAACGCGCCTTCGCACGCGGCCAGCGAGCGCGAGACCTCGTAGCTGAAATCGACATGACCGGGCGTGTCGATGAAATTCAGTTGATAGGTGACGCCATCTTTCGCCGTGTACGGCAGCGACACCGACTGCGCCTTGATGGTGATTCCACGCTCGCGCTCGATCGGATTGGAGTCGAGCACCTGCGCTTCCATCTCGCGGGCTTCAAGCCCGCCGCAGAGTTGGATGATGCGATCGGCCAGTGTCGACTTGCCGTGGTCGACGTGGGCGATGATGGAGAAGTTGCGGATGTTCCGCATGGAATCGTTCCGCGTCGGGGCGTTCTGGG
>JALYOU010000226.1 GCA_030856725.1 Pseudomonadota bacterium | reverse complement strand
GCAACGCCGAGACGGTCAACGGCAGCATTCACGTTGCCGACCGCGCGCAGGTCGGCGACTTGGAAACCGTCAACGGCAGCATCCGCGTCGCCCGCAACGTGCGCATCGGCGGCGACGTGGAAACCGTCAACGGCAGCGTGTTCGTCGACCGTAGCGGCAATGTCAGCGGCGACATCGCCACCGTGAATGGCGCGATCGGCCTGGTCGATACAGATTTGTCGGGCGGCATCGAAACCGTCAATGGCGACATCACCGTTGGCGCAGGCTCACATGTCAGGGGCGGCATCCGCGTCGAGAAGCCCAACAGCAACTGGATGCCGATCAACCTCGGCAAACGCAGGCCGCCGCGCATCGTCATCGGTCCCAATGCCGTGGTTGAAGGACCAATGATGTTCGAGCGCGAAGTGAAGCTGTATGTGCACCAGAGCGCACGCGTCGGCTCCATCACTGGCGCGACGGCCGTGCGCTACAACACGGATCGCGCGCCCATGGATTGACGCGACGGCAAGCATAAAAAACGAGATTCCCCGAGGGCGTGCATGGATGCACGCCGTTTTTTGTTTCCGCCCGCGATTGACCATGCGATCGCAGGTCTACGAGGCACTTCTCCCGACGGGAGAAGGAAAGCAGTGCGCGCTTTCGATTCTTCGTAGCAATAAACCAACGAAGCCGTTCGCAGACCCGAAGGGCGGCGCACAGGACGTGCGACGTTTTCCGACCGAGGCAGGATGCCGAGTCGGAAAATAACTGGTGAACCTGACGTTGCAGGTTGTGGGCTTTGCCAAGAAGGCATTTCTTTGGTGACTTTCTTTGTGCCAGCAAAGGAAGTTACCCGCGCTCTAGCGCGGAAGCTTTTGCTTCTAAATCAGTTTTTCGAATGAAACTGGACCACGACAAGCAAGAGCTCGCGGCTGAAGCCGCTCCTACGAAAAAGCCGGAGCCGCTAGAATCGGACCATTCCACCCCGGAGGTCCCGCATGACCCGCCCATTGATCGCCCTCGCCGCCGTTCTCGCCTTGACCGCATGCAAACGCGATGAACCCGCCCCCGCACCTGCCGCGTCACCGCAAGCAGCCGCCACACCCGCCGCATCCACCCACACCTTCGACTCCGCCATCAACACCGAAGACTTCGCCGAACTTGCGAAGACGCTCGCGTCCGACGAATTCGAAGGCCGCGCACCCGGCAGCCCGGGCGAGGAAAAAACGGTCGAGTACATCAAGTCGCAGTTCGAGCGCATCGGCCTGCAGCCCGGCAATAACGGCAGCTTCTTCCAGACCGTGCCGATGACCGAAACCACCGCCAACGAATCGACCACGCTGAAGATCGCGGCAGCGACACCGTACGAATTGAAGTTCGGCACCGACATGGTCATCGGCACGCGCACCGGCCAGACCAGCGTCAAGGTCGATGCCAGCGACATGGTCTTCGTCGGCTACGGCGTCAACGCGCCGGAACTGGGCTGGAACGATTACGCCGGCATCGACGTCAAGGGCAAGACCGTGGTGATGCTGGTCAACGATCCCGGCTTTCATGCAAACGACGCGGCACTGTTCGAAGGCAAGCGCATGACCTATTACGGGCGCTGGACCTACAAGTTCGAGGAAGCCGCGCGCCAGGGCGCCGCCGCCGCGCTCATCATCCACGACGACGCGGGCGCGTCTTACGGCTGGGACGTGGTGAAAAATTCCTGGTCGGGCGCGCAGTTCGACCTGCGCGCCGCCGACGATCCCGCGCCGCGCCTGCCCGCACAGGGCTGGATCACGGCCGCCGCCGCGAAAAAAATGTTCGCCGATGCCGGGCTCGATCTCGATGCGCAATACAAGGCCGCGAACACCAAAGGCTTCAAATCCGTGCCATTGAAAGCCGCGATGTCTGTAGACCTGACCAGTACCATCGACGAGAAGCAGTCGCGCAATGTGGTCGGCGTGCTGCCGGGCGCCGCGCGCGCCGACGAAGCCGTCCTCTACATGGCGCACTGGGATCACCTCGGTAAGCACGACGACGAGCCCGGCGACAACATCTACAACGGCGCCGTCGACAACGCCACTGGCGTCGCCGGCATCATCGAGATCGCCGGTGCCTTCGCCGCGCAGAATCCGAAACCAGATCGCTCGGTGGTGTTCCTCGCGGTGACACTGGAGGAGTCCGGCCTGCTTGGTTCGAAGTACTACGTCGCGCATCCCACCGTGCCGCTCAACCGCATGGCAGGCGTGATCAACATCGATGCCATGTCCGTGTCGGGCAAGACCAGGGACATCACCGTGGTCGGCTTCGGCAACTCCGAACTCGAAGACCTGCTCAAGCCCATCGCCGCGCAGCAGCAACGCACGCTGCACGCAGAGACCAACACCGCGGCCGGTTACTACTTCCGATCCGATCACTTCAACTTCGCCAAGGCCGGCGTGCCGGCACTGTATGTCGATGGCGGCGATGATTTCATTGACGGCGGCAAGGCCGCGGGTGAAGCGGCGGCCAAGGATTACACCGAGAACCGCTACCACAAGCCCGCCGATCACTACGATGCGGCCACGTGGAAGCTGGACGGCGTGCTGGATGACTTGAATGCCGTGTACGGCGTCGGCCGCGCGCTGGCGGCGTCGGAAGCGTGGCCGAACTGGTATGAAGGCAATGCGTTCCGTGCGGCGCGCGATGCGTCGATGAAGGCCGCGCCCATGAAGGAAACTTCAGGAGGCAAGTGATTGTTGCTGTCATTCCCGCGCGGGCGGGGACCCAGCGACTGGAGCTTTGGGTGCAGAGGCACTGGGTTCCCGCCTATGCGGGAATGACGAACAAAAGCAACGAAGGAATCCAATGACCATCCCCTACCTCTGCATCCTCATCGCCGCAATGCTCCCCTACATCTGGGTCGGCATCGCCAAGAGCGGCGGGCCGCGTTACGACAACCGCGACCCGCGCGGGTGGATGGCGAAACAGGAAAACCCGCGCGTACACCGCGCCAGCGCCGCGCAGTTCAATGCGTTCGAAGCATTCGCCCCGTTCGCCGCCAGCGTGCTGATGGCGCAGTTCGCCGGCGTCGATCCGCAGCGCATCACCTGGCTTGCCATCGCCTTCGTCGTGCTGCGCGTGCTGCATGGCGTGACGTATGTCGGCAACAAGCATCGCCTGCGCAGCCTGGCGTGGGCCGGTGCGTTCGCCTGCGTGTTCGCGTTGATGGTGATGGCAGTGCTGAAAGTCGCCTGATCCCGCACGTTCGCACGGATGCTACGCATGAAGGGAATCCCGCGGCGCGCGGTCATCGTGATGATCCTGCTGCTCGTCATCTGCGCGATGGTTGTCTGAACGCAACCAAGCCTGCGGCCCTCTGCAGAGTCCAAGCTAGAACTGGCAATTCCGGCACGTCAGGGCACTAACCCACCTGCTCCAACCCCTCCAGCGGGGCGGCTGCGGAAACCGATCAATGCGTATCTTGCATCGGCAGCCGGGACCGACCCGGCGGATGAAGCGCGTGGTGCACGTTGCGTAGAGGAGCAACGGCGGCAATGGCTCGCGTATCGCGACCGGTTGGATATGGAAGACGACTCGCCGGACAAGGCTATTACGCATGCGTTTGTGACACTACTGTTGTCATCTGCATCGTCCAATCCCGATCCGGGCGCGGCGGCGGCGCAGGAATTTCGAGCTGCCCGCGAGCGTTGGCCGGAGAACCTGGAGCTGGCCTGGTTCAATATTCAGCACTGCGTCGAAGCAAGAGGCTGCAACCGGAACGCGGACTGGCGGCACTTGCAGCGATTGGATCCGGAAAATGCCGCGGTCTGGATGCTGGCAATGCAAGCGGCGATACAACGCAAGGACGACGTAGGGTTCGAGCAGGCCTTGCAACGCGCAGCCGACGCACGCGCCTACGATCCACGTCACGGCACGACGTTCCTGCATGTGCGGCAGGTGTTGTTGTCCGTTCCCATGCCTGCCAGTTGCCAGCATCCTGACACCGCGGCCGAACTCGAGAAAACTTTTGGACGTCCGGCCCGCGCAATCGACTGGGCGAATATCCATGCCAATGCGATCGAAGTCGCCTTTATCGGGCCCGGACTCAGCGCCCTCACCGGGTGCAACCCGGACAAAAGGCCGCTGTCCACCTCGCGCCGGCGCGATTGCCGGACCTTGCTTTCACGCGTTGCCCAAGGCGACACCCTGCTCGAGCGGGCTGCCGCCTTGGGCCTGTTGGTGCGACTCGTGGGCGATGGGCCGGATCATGTCCAGTTGCGTGAACGCTATCGCGAGCAGCGATGGCTCATGTCGGTGATGCCCCGGCTCAAGCTTCCGGCCGATTTCATTACGCGCCTGTGGACCGATGGCGAAGTGCCGATGTTGCAGTCACTCGCGACCGCGCAGGGCCTCTGGCCGCCTCCCCCGCACTGGCTCCCCGCAGACGCACGCAGCCGTGCGTTGATCCAGACCGGTCGTGTTCCGCCGGAACCGCGGCGTTACGTGCAGAGGCCACCCCCACAGGCGCGGTAGCAGCGATCAACTTTTCTTCGACGTGGATTCCATCCGTCGCTCATACCGCGCCAGCAGAAGGAGTACGACAAGAGTGAGCGTGGTTGCGCCGAAGGCCACGTCTGCAGCGTCCAGCGCGCGTGGTCACGTGTCATGGCGGCAGCATGCCGAATTACCTCCAGCAACATCCGGCCGAATAGCACAACGATGAGCTTCAGGCAGCGACGAGACGCACTCGAGCGAAATTGCGCTTGCCCACTTGCAACACGCCTTCGAAGCCAGGCGCGAAACTGGTCTGCGCATCCTCGACCACACCGCCATCCACGCGCACAGCGCGCTCCTTGAGCTTACGGTTGGCTTCGGCATTGCTCGGGGTCACGCCTGCGGCGGTGAGCAGCGCGGCGATGCGCAATCCTTCCGCCGGAACGATCACGTCGTGCAGGGGCAACAACGACGTGTCGCCCTCGCCGCGCACCACTGCATGCCAGCCGGCAACGGCAGTATCGGCCGCGCCTGCGTCATGAAAGCGCGCGGCCAATTCACGCGCCAAGCGCAGTTTCACGTCACGCGGGTTCAGCCCGCCGGATTCGATGTCGGCGCGCAGGCGCTTGGCTTCGTCGATGCCGATCTCGAAACTCAACAGATCAATCCATTTCCACATCAACTCGTCACCGATCTTCATCGTCTTGGTGACGATGCCGATGGCTGGCTCGTTGATGCCGATGTAGTTACCGAGCGACTTCGACATCTTCTGCACGCCGTCAATGCCTTCCAGCAGCGGCATGGTCAGCACGATCTGCGGCGGCTGGCCGTGGTGCTCCTGCAAGGCGCGGCCCATCAGCAGGTTGAACTTCTGGTCGGTGCCGCCGAGTTCGACATCAGCTTTCAGCGCCACCGAGTCGTAGCCCTGCACCAGCGGATACAAGAACTCGTGGATCGCGATCGGCTGTTGCGCGGCATAGCGTTTGGCGAAGTCGTCGCGCTCGAGCATGCGCGCGACGGTGTGCTGCGCGGCCAGCTTGATCATGTCGACGGCAGTCATTGCGCCGAACCATTCGGAGTTGAAGCGCAACTCGGTCCTGTCGCGATCAAGCACCTTGAACACCTGGTCGGCGTAGGTGCGGGCGTTGGCCGCGACGTCCTCGCGGGTCAACGGCTTGCGCGTGACGTTCTTGCCGGTGGGGTCGCCGATCATGCCGGTGAAATCGCCGATCAGGAAAATCACCGTGTGGCCGAGATCCTGGAACTGCCGCATCTTGTTCAGCAGCACGGTATGGCCGATGTGCAGGTCCGGCGCGGTGGGGTCGAAACCAGCCTTGACCCGCAGCGGCCGGCCGCCCATGGACGCGTCGAGGCGCGCCTGAAGCTCTTCAGCTTTGAGAATTTCGTCCGCGCCGCGGGCAATCAGGTCGAAAGAATCAGTCGCCACGTAGGAATTCCGTCAAGCTTAAGGACAAGGCCCTGAGTGTAAACGCTAGGTTAAATGGGTGTTAAATGAGACATCCGTCAGAAAACCCAATTGTTTCAAGCATTTGACGCATTGAGTTGACGTGATTATGGTTGCTCCTTGACGCGCCCATCACACCGGGCCGGGGAGTGGGGAATGAAGACATCGGGTAAAGACGGCGCGCGGCGCCAACGTCTCGAACTTTTACGCGAAGCTGCCCTGCACAGGAAGGTGTTCGCCAAGCTTCCCGCCGGATTCGATACAGGCGGTTTCAACGGCCGCTGGACCCGCCGTCACTGGCTGCATGCCAGCCTGTTCGCGACCCTGGGTGCCCTCGTCGCCGCCATCGTGCCCGGTTTTTCCAGCGCCATGCAGGCGCCCGCACGCATCCAGCAGACCTCGATGTCGCTGGCCTTGCCGCAGCTGGCGCGGCCCCGCAACCCAGGCGGATCCGGGGACAACTGGCAGTCGATCCAGCTGAAATCCGGCCAGACGCTCGGCGCGGTGTTCGACGAACTGGGTATCCCCTACAACGAACTCGACCGCGTCATGCAGCATCCGAAGATCAATCCGGTGCTTCGCAAGCTGCGTCCCGGCTCGGAACTGGCCTTCAACCTGCCCGCCGACGGCAGCGTGCGTGCGATGCGCATCACCGTGGACGGCGAGCCGATGGAACTGGAGTTCACCGGGCAGGCGCTGCGCGAGCGCGTCATCCCGCACGAAGTCACTACCCGCACCGTGGTGTTGAGCGGCAACGTGGGCAAGTCGCTGTTCACGTCGGCGCGTGCGGTCGGCCTCGGCAACAGGCAGTTGGCGCAGTTGACCGACGAAATGTTCAAGTACGACATCGACTTCGATTCGGACCTGGATGAGAACGATCGTTTCAGCGTCGTGGTCGACCAGACCTGGCGAGACGGCCAGCTGACCGAAACCGGCCCGGTCTTGGCCGCGTCGTTCACCATGGACGGCAAGCTCAAGAGCGCCTTCCGCCATGTGCGCGACGGCAAGCCCGAATACTTTACCGCCGACGGCCGCTCGCTGCGTCGTCCCTTCATCCGCATGCCGATTCCGTACGCGCGGTTGTCGTCAGGATTCGGCGCGCGCCGTCATCCGGTGCTCGGCAAGATGCGCATGCACAAGGGCGTGGATTACCGCGCCGGCACGGGCACGCCGATCATGGCGGCAGGCGATTCGCGCGTGCAGTTCGCCGGCTGGAAAGGCGGCTACGGTCGCGCGGTGATCCTCGACCACGGTCGCGGCCACACCACGCTGTACGGGCACATGTCGCGCTTCGGCAAGATCAAGCCGGGCCAGCGCGTCGCGCAGGGGACGGTGATCGGCTATGTCGGTTCCACCGGCATGTCCACCGGCCCGCACCTGCATTACGAATTCCGGGTCAACGGCGTGCATCGCAATCCGCTGTCGATGACCATGCCGCCGCCCGAGCCGCTGCGCGGCGGGGCACTGACCGCGTTCCATAGCGAATCCAAGCGCGCGCTCGACAAAATTCGCGAGGTCGAGGACGTGATTTATTACCCCGGCGAAGACACCCGTGTCGCGGCCGCCAAAGACAAGGCGAAAGCCGGCAAGAAGGGCTGACCGGATGGCCGCAGCGGCGGCCGGGCGTACTCCCGTCGAGCTGTACCTTGGATTGATCTCGGGCACCAGCGCCGACGGCATCGATGCCGCGCTGGTGCGCTTTGATTCCAGCCAGGCAAACGCGTCCTGCGAACTCGTCCATGGCCGCACCTATCCGTGGGATGAGGCGGTACGCGTGCGGCTGGTGGCGCTCGGACAGGGTGCCGATGCGAATTCACTGGACGAACTCGGTGCACTGGACGTGCGCATCGCGCAGACCTTCGCCGATGCAGCGCTGCGTTTGCTGGACGAAGCGGGCGTTGCGCCTGACGCTGTTCGCGCGCTCGGTTCGCATGGGCAGACGATGCGCCATCGGCCCGAAGCGGCGTATCCGTTCACTTGGCAAATGGGCGACGGCAATGTCATCGCCGAGCGCAGCGGCATCACCACGATCGCGGATTTTCGTCGTCGCGATGTCGCGGCCGGCGGCCACGGTGCGCCATTGATGCCAGCCTTCCACGCGGCATTGCTGTATTCGCCGCACGAAGACCGCGCAGTGCTGAATCTCGGCGGCATTGCCAATCTCACCCTGTTGCCGCGCGTCGGCGATGTGCGCGGCTTCGATACCGGTCCGGCCAATGCATTGCTCGACGCATGGTGCGAACGCCATACCGGCCAGCCGTTCGATACGGGTGGTGCGTTCGCTGCAAGCGGCCGTGTCGATGCCGCTCTATTGGTGCGCCTGCTCGACGATCCCTGGTTTGCGCTGCCGCCGCCGAAAAGCACGGGGCGCGAACAGTTCCACTTGGCATGGCTCGAAGCACGGCAGGGGGACGCGTCGATCGATGCGGCGAATGTGCAGGCAACCTTGCTCGAATTGAGCGCGACGACGGTGGCGGATGCGTTGCTTGCCACGCAACCCGATACGCGGCGTGTGCTGGCCTGCGGGGGTGGCGTGCATAACCCGCACTTGCTGGAAAGCATCGGCGCGCGCTTGCCGGGCGTGATCGTGGAATCAACTGCCGCGCACGGACTCAATCCGGACTTCGTCGAAGCGATGGGTTTCGCGTGGCTGGCGCGAGAAACGCTGGCGGGGCGGCCGGGTAATTTACCGAGCGTGACAGGCGCGAAAGGTTTGCGCGTACTGGGTGCGGTTTATCCCGCCTGAGGCCGTTGCCCACGCGATCTGTTAGCAATCGCTTTCGTAGGAGCGGCTTTGCAAGCGCTGATTTCGAAACAGCAAAGGGCGTGCTATCCCGCGGGTTGTGGCACCGCATCTTCCACATACTTCGCATCGACTTCCCGTCGCAATCGATACGCCATCCAAAGCCCGGGCACGCCAACGATGAGCGATACCAGGAAGAACGTCGGCCAACCGAACTGATCCGCCAGCACCCCCGCAACCGGGCCGATGAAGACCCGTCCTAGCGATGCGAAGGCCGACAGCAGCGCATAGTGCGTGGCCGAAAAACGCGCGCCGCACAGGCTCATCAACAGCGCCACCAGAGCAGCGGTTCCCATGCCGCCGGCAAAGTTGTCCAGCGACAACGCCACCAGCAGCAGCGTGTCCATGGAGGTGGCTTCCGGCAACTTGACGATGAACAGATCGAACGCCGGCAACAACAGCGAGCCGTACGCGCCGACGCCCGAGACCGCCAACGCGTAGAAGCCGAGGTTGGACACGAGCTGCAGCGCGCCGAATCCGATCAGTGCGCGCGACAGGCGCACGCGCAGCAGGACGAACCCGCCCACGATCGCGCCGACAATCGTCATCAGCAATCCCACGGTCTTGTTGGCAAGGCCGACTTCAGTCTGTGTGAAACCGACGCCCTTGATCAGGAAGGGCGTCGACAGGCTCAGGGCGAATGCGTCACCGATCTTGTACAGCACGACCAGCGCGAGGAACGCCCAGGCACCACGCATCGAGAAATAACTTTCCAAAGACCGGTTGAGCGTCTCGAAGCCGATGCGTTTCGCCATCCACAAACCCAGCGACATCGCGGCAGCGATCTGGACGATGAGGAAGCCGAGCCGCGCCCAGCGATCCTCACTGGCGAGATCGAACCCCAGCAATGTCAGCAGCATCCGCGCCGCGTACGCCCCGACCACCACCCCGATGATCAAGCCGACGAACCCCAGCAGATCCTTCGACGCGGCCGTCGTCGGCGCCTGGAATTGCGGGCCGAGCCGCGGCAACGCAATCAGCGAGACCACGGCACCGCCCGCCATCAAGGCCGCCATCACGCGATACACCTGCGGCCAGCTGCCCCATTGGTCGGCCCACACCAGCGCGATGCCGCCTGACAGCACCATCGCGAGGCGGTACCCCAGCACCGACAGCGAACCACCCAGGCCGCGCTCGCTGGGCGCAAGCACGTCGGTGCGGTACGCATCGATCACGATGTCCAGCGACGCCGACAGGAACGCGACCAGCACAGCCACCACCGCGAACATCACCGTGTTGTGTGCGGGCGACACGCTGGCCATCCACAACAGGACGCCCGCGATTGCAAATTGAAGCAACACGATCCAGCCACGCCTGCGGCCCAGGAACGGCACTTCGAAGCGGTCGATCAGCGGCGCCCACAGAAACTTGAAGGTATACGGCACGCCGATCAACGCAAGGAACCCGAGCGTCACCAGGTCCAGGCCTTCCATCGTGAGCCATGCCTGCATCGCACCGCCGGTCAGGGCCAAGGGCAGCCCCGACGCGAATCCGAGGACCAGCACCATCACCAGGCGATGGAAACGCGCGAACGTGCTTCGCGGTGCGATCGCTGCGGTTGCAGGTGTGCTCATAGCGCGTAATCCACTGAAAACGGGGCGTGGTCGGAGAAGCGCGGTTCCGGGAAGATCGCGCAGGTCTTCAGTTTGTCGCGGAGTGACGGCGTCACGAACTGGTAGTCGATGCGCCAGCCGACATTGTTGGCGCGCGC
>JALYOU010000253.1 GCA_030856725.1 Pseudomonadota bacterium | reverse complement strand
GCACGCAGCAGGGCCGTGCAGCCCTGCGTGTCGACAGCATCGACCGGCAGGCCAAGGTCCAGCAAACGGCGCACGGCATCGGCATCGCCCACGATCGCCGCGGCCGGCACGTCGCCCGGTTGCAACGCGCGGCGCGGCAGCGACCACCCGCGCCAGTCGAGCCAGCCGGCCAAGTCGCGCCGTCCCGAAGACAAGGCCACGCCGAGCGGCGACTGGCCATCGGCCGCGCGTACGTCCGGCGATGCGCCGCGCGTGACCAGTTGCTTGAGGGTGTCCTCGCGGCCAAGTGCGGCGGCCAGGTGCAGGGCGGTCATCCCGTGGCTGTCGCGCGCATCGGCATTCACGCCGCAGGCGAGCAGCCGCGTGGTCAGTGCGGTCCAGTCCAGGCGCACGGCCAGCATCAGGGCAGGCTCACCCGCAGGAGATGCGGCGAACGGGTCGGCGCCGCGATCGAGCAGGTCCAGTGCCACGCGTTCGATGACCGGCGTAAGACCATCGGACTGCACGCAGGCGGCAAGGAAGCGCGACAGGCCACCGCTACCGGCGGGCGACAGCGCCCGTTGCAGCAGGGCGCGCAGCACCGGCAGCGCCGCGGGCCCGCGCTCGAGCGTTGCGACCATCGGCGTGCGGCCCTGGCTGTCGCGCGTCTCCGCGTCGGCGCCGGACGCGAGCAGCCAGGTGATCTGTTCCGGCGCGATAGCCTCATCGAACAACAGGCCGCCAAGTTCCTGCGCGCTCAGCAGTTTCGCCAATGCGTCGCGGCCCTCGCTGCGTCCGTCCCGCAAAGCTTCGGCAAGCAGGTCCAGCGGACTGCGGTCGGCGGGTCCGTCGCGGTCGCCATCGACCTGATCGTTGTCGGTACGCACGCTGGACGGCAGCGGATAGGAAGGATCGAGGGCGGCGACGATCGCCCAGCGACCGCTTTCTGCAGCCCGGTCGATCGCGCGCTTGCCATCGCGATCGACATGGTCGGCATCGGCGCCAAGTTCCAGCAGGCGGCGCATCACCGCGGGCGTCACCTGCTCCGACGCGATCGCCAGCAGCAGTGCGTTGCGGCCATCCGTGTCGGTGGCGTTGAAGTCGGGTCTGGCTTCGGCGAACCGTTCCAGCAGCGGCAACGAGCCGCTTTGCGCCGCTTCCAGGAATGGCGTGCGCTGCTGCGTGTCGCGCGCGTGCAGGTCCGCGCCGGCGGCGAGCAGGGCGTCGGCGATATCGACATGGCCGGCGAGCGCCGCTTCGTGCAGCGCGCTGCGGCCGCGTGTGTCGCGCGCGTCGATGCGCGCCTTGTGCTTGAGCAGTAGTTGCACGCCGACGGGATCGTCCTCGTCGCCGGCGGCGGCCGAGAGCAGCGTCGGTTGTCCGCCGACGGGTTCGGCCTGCGCGCCACGTTCCAAGAGGAAGCGCGCCAGCCGCCAGTTGCCGGCGGCACAGGCGATCGCGAGCGGGGTCTGGCCGTCGTGGTTGAGTGCGTCGATTTCGGCGGCGGCGTCGCGCAGCAGCGCGGCCACGCCCGGATCGGTGCTGCGCGCGGCGTGGTGCAACGGCGTGTTGCCGGCGGTATCGACGGCGCGCGGATCGGCGCCGTTGGCGAGCAGCGTCATCACCGCTTCGGGCCGGCCGTGCCAGCTATCGCGCGTGGCGGCCAGCAGCGGCGTCATGCCGGTGCGCGCTTCATTGACCTGCACGCCCTGCGTGATCAATGCGCGCAGCAGTCGCAAGTCGGGCAGGACCGCGGCAAGCAACGGCAGGCTGCGCTGGTCGCGGTCGTCGTGCGGCGGTTGCGCATGCGGGTCTGCGCCTGCTTCGAGCAGCGCCAGTGCGCGATCGACGCGGCCACTGCGCGCGGCGGCGTACAGCGCGTCGCGGCCCTCATGCGAGTCAATGGCATGCAGGTCGATGGCGTGCGGCTCGCTGGCCGCGTCGTCGGCATCGCCCTCAAGCGTGTCCCACAAACCCAGCGCGCGCGGCGCGGCAGTGCGTTGCAGAGTCCAGTGCAACATTGGCGATGCGACGGTGAACACGGCGGCGGTGATCCAGCGTGCCGGCTGCGCGAGCAGGTCCGGCCAAGCGAGCAACACCGCACTCGCTGCGATCGCTGCGATCCAGACGGCGACCAGCAGGCCGCGCCACGCGCCCATTTCGACGTAGTCGAGTTCACGCCACTGCAGTGGCAGCGTGCCGCCCTCACGCTCGATGGCGTGCCACAGTGGCCAGGTGCGCCACAGGCCAAGCAGGGCGATGCCCGCAGCGAGGCTCAGGCCGATCGCCGCACCCAGGCTCCCGGTCTGGCGCAGTGCGAGCAACGGCCAAGCGATCAGCGCTGCTGTCAACGCCAGGCCGGCGCTCCACAACAGCGTCAGCGTGAGGGCTTCTCGCGCCGCGTGTTGCCGGTCGCCCGCCGCACGACTGCCACGCCACCAGGAAACTGCAAGTGCGAATGCCGGCTGCGCGAGCCATCCGCCAAGCGCGGCGACGACGCCACCGGCGGCGGTCAAAGCCGCCAACAGCACCCCGGTCAACGCGGCGGCGGCGACACGGCGATAGGGGCGAGGCCGGACGGGAAGAAGCGACTCAGGCATCGGTGCCCCAGTCATCCGTCATGGGGTCGCGATCGGTTGCAGGCGGGAACTGCAGGTGAAACCCGCGCATCGCGAGGTTCTCGCGCACCACGGCGGCATCCTCGGTTGCGAGTGTGCGCTCGGGTGTCAGGGCGACTTCAAGCACGAATTGGAGTGCCCCGAGCTGCGTCAGCAACGCATCAGGCACGCGCGCGAAATCATCGCGTGCGGCGAGATACAGGTAGGTGTCGGCCTTGCGCTGGCTTTTGTAGACGTAGGCGTGCATTGCGGCCACAACCGGAAACAACGTCGATTGTGTCGGAAAGGGTGGTGTGACGGAACCTGTTTTGCTGCTTTCCCTACAACTGTAGGAAGGCTGGGAGGGGTTGCGTCGGATATCGTGCTCTTTACGGAAGTCAAAGGCTTCCGCCTTCGGCGGGTAACTTACTTTGCTGGCACACCGCGGGCGCAGGAGCGCACGCGAACAGCGCAGCCGGCCCCAAGGGCGAGGCCCACGGATGGCGCGATGCGCGCTTCATGCGGACTGCTACGCTGCGGCCACTTTGTCCACGAGCGCGTCCCGATGCCTGCTTTGATCCGTCGATTGCTGCCATATTCCGCGTTGCTGTTCGTGTCGGCGCTTGCCGCGCAACCGGCAACGCCGCTCACCCTCGGCCAGATCATGGCCGACCCAGAGTGGATCGGCCCGCCGGTCGAAGACGCATGGTGGTCGTGGGACGGCCAGCGCGCGCAGTACATGCTCAAGCGCGATGGCGGGAACATCCGCGACACCTTCCAGCAATCCATTTCTGGCGGCACGGGCCTCCGGCTTGATGGGGCCGCGCGGGCTGACGTCGACGCCGCACAACCGGTGTATGACACACAGCGCACGCGCATGGCGTTTGTGCGCAATGGCGACATGTTCGTTCGCGACCTGCGCAGCGGCGCGTTGACGCAACTCACGCGCACCGATGCCGACGAGGCGCGGCCGCAGTGGAGCAACGATGGCGGACTGGTGTGGCGCGTCGGCAACGACTGGTATCGCTGGAACGGCACCGCGGTCGCGCAGGTGGCCATCGTCAAGGCCGAAGACGATCCGGCCAAGCCGCCGAAAGCCGATGACCTGCGCGATCGCCAGCTGCGCCTGTTTGAGACGTTGAAGAATGATCGCGCGCGTCGCGATGCTGCGCGCACGCAAGACGAGGCCTGGCGCAAAGCAGACCCGACCCGCACATCGGCAACCACGTATCTCGGCAAGGATGTCGCCATCGACGACAGCGCGCTTTCGCCCGACGGCCGCTGGCTGCTGGTGGTCACGCAGAAGAAGGATGGCGATGCGGGAACCGAAGGCAAGATGCCGAAATACATCACCGAATCCGGTTACGAGGAGTTCGAGGAAGTCCGCACGCGCGTCGGCCGCAACGCGCCGTTGCCGCACACGGTGTGGCTGGTGGATGTCGCCAGCGCGAAAGCCAGTGCGCTGAAATTCGACGGATTGCCCGGCATCACCGTCGATCCGCTCGCCGACCTTCGCAAGGCCGCCAAGCAGGATGCGCTGAAGGGAAATCGCGACGTGCGCATCGAAACCGATGGCGACGGCAGCAACCCGGCCATCCACTGGAGCAACGACAGCGGCAACGTCGCGCTGGTAGTGCGCGCGGTGGACAACAAGGATCGCTGGATCGCGGTGCTGACGCCCGCCGGCGGCGTCGAAGCAAAATTCGAGACGCGCCACCACCTGCACGACAACGCCTGGATCAACTGGAACTTCAACGCCTTCGGCTGGTTGCCGGATGGAAAGAGCTTGTGGTTCCTGTCGGAACAGACTGGCTATTCGCATCTGTATGTCGATGCAGGCGGCGCGCCGCGAGCACTGACTTCGGGCAAATGGGAAGTGTCAGCGCCAAGATTGTCGCCGGATGGTCGCAGCTTCTTTTTCCTCTGCAACCGCGCCTGGCCCGGCGATTACGAAGTGTGCTCGGTCGATGCCGATGGCGGCGCGGTGCGCGAGATCACGGCGCTGGACGGTGTGGACAGTTTCGCGCTGTCGCCAGATGGCACGAAACTGCTACTGCGGCATTCCGACAGCTACAAGCCGCCGCAACTTGCGGTCGTCAATGCGAATGGCGACGGGCTGCGCGAACTCACCGACACGCGCAAACCTGAATTCAAGAGCATCGACTGGATCGAGCCCGAATACGTCCAGGTGCCGTCGAAACACGGCGCGGGCACGGTCTGGGGCAAGTATTACGGGCCGAAGAATCCCGTAGTGGGCCGCAAATATCCGATCGTGATGTTCGTGCACGGCGCCGGCTACCTGCAGAACGTCCACGACCGGTACCCGAATTACTTCCGCGAACAGATGTTCCACAACCTGCTGGTGCAGCGCGGCTATGTCGTGCTCGACCTCGACTTCCGCGCCTCCTCCGGTTACGGCCGCGACTGGCGCACCGCGATCTACCGCGACATGGGACGTCCCGAACTCGAGGATTATCTGGACGGACTCGACTGGATCGTCGCCAACAGGCAGGGTGATCGCGACAAGGCCGGCATCTACGGCGGCTCGTACGGCGGCTTCATGACGTTCTACGCGCTGTTCAAGCAACCCGGCGTGTTCAAGGCCGGCGCCGCGCTGCGCCCCGTCAGCGACTGGTCGCAGTACAACCACGAATACACGTCCAACATCCTCAACACGCCCGAACTCGATCCGCAGGCCTACCTGCGCTCATCGCCCATCGAATACGCCGACGGCCTGCAGGACCACCTGCTGATCGCGCACGGCATGATTGACGACAACGTGTTCTTCAAGGACTCGGTGATGCTGACGCAGAAACTGATCGAACTGCGCAAGGACAAGTGGGAGATCGCGCCGTATCCGCTGGAGCGCCACGGCTTCACGCATCCGGATGCGTGGTACGACGAGTACCGGCGGATTCTGGAGTTGTTCGAGAAGACGCTGAAGTGACACACCGTTGATTCGCAGAAGCGGCTTTAGCCGCGAGCTTTTGCCTCAGACAGCGAAGTGCCCGCGGCTAAACCGCTCCTACGAAAGACAGGCTCACCATGCGACCAGCGGAAGTCCGCATGGGACAATGCGGCCATGAATGATTTCGCCCGCGTCCGCGACTACCTGACCAGCTTGCAGGACAGCATCTGCACCGCCGTCGAAGATGCCGACGGCGCGGCGCGTTTCATCGAAGACACATGGACGCGCGGCGAAGGCGGTGGCGGGCGCACGCGCATGCTGCGCGAAGGCGCCGTGTTCGAGCAGGCCGGCGTCGGGTTTTCCGATGTGTCGGGCACCACGCTTCCACCATCCGCCAGCGCCGCAAGACCGGAACTGGCCGGTGCATCCTGGCGCGCCGTCGGCATGTCGCTGGTGCTGCATCCGCGCAATCCCCATGTCCCCA
>JALYOU010000240.1 GCA_030856725.1 Pseudomonadota bacterium | reverse complement strand
CGGTTCCACAGCGATGCGGTCTGCCGCGGCAGGCTGGCCGGTTCGAGGGCGCTGCCCGGAATCTCACCCTTCTGCCAGGCGAAACCGCCCATCACGCTCCAGGCCTCGGTCAGTTGGCCGGCGATGCCAAGTTCCACACCCTTGACCTGTTGCCCGTCGAGCAGGATCGAGCGGCTGGAATTGGCCGGATCCGGGCTGATCACGTTGGTGCGGTCGAGGCGATAGGCGGCGGCGGTGAAGGACAGCTCCGGAGCTACGTCCCACTTCGCGCCGATTTCGTAGTTGCGGAACTCCTCGGGTTCGAACGCCTTGTTGTCGTCGGTCAGTGACGACAGCTGTTCGCCCGAGCGCGGCAAATGGGTCATGGCGTAGCTGCCATACAACGACACCGAATCGACCGGCTTGTACACCAGGCCGACGCGGGGCGAGAGCAGGTTGTCGGTGGCCTGGATGCGCTCGCCGTTGCGGTTGTTGCGGAAGTCGACGTCGAAACGGTCGTAACGCAGGCCGAGGATCGCCTGCCACTGCGGCGAGAATTCGATCTGGTCCTGCACATACACCGCGGCGATGCGCGCCACGCTGTGATTTTCGGCATCGCTTGCGGCCTGACGGAAGTCCAGCGGCCCGGTGTAGCGCGGATTTGCCAGCGGTACGAATGCGGAGGTAGTAGTGGAACCCGAAGCGCCGAAGTAACCGGTCTTGCGTAGGTTGTCGGTTTCCTGGCGGCCGAACTCGGCGCCCACCAGCAATTGATGGCTCACCTGAGTGCCGAGCGAGAAAATCACGTCTGTCTGGTTGAAGACGTTCTCGCGCTGGGTCGCGTTGCTGTAGGCCTTGATCTCGGCGACGGTGCCGAGCGCCGGGCCGCCGGCATACACGTTCTGGTAGAACTTGTCGTAGTCGGCGACACGGGTGCGGTTGCGTAGCGTCGCGCCGTTGCCGAAGGTGTGGTCGACCAACACATTGAAGGCATCGACGTCGGCCCAGGTCGGGCTGCGACCGGGATCGCCGAAGAAGGTCGAGGCATCCGTCGCCACCGGCAGGCGGCGGCCGTTGACCGGCGTGATCGACGAGGGAACGCCGCGATCGGCGATGCGCTCGTCCTGAAAGTGCTCATAGCCGAAGGTGAGGCGGGTGTTCTGGCCAGCGTTCCAGGCGAGAGTGGGGTTCAGGCCCCAGCGCTTGGCCTCGTAGCCATCGCGGTAGCTTTCCGAATCCTCGAACATGCCGATAACGCGGAAGGCGACGTTGCCGCTAATTGGTTGACCGAAATCGGCTGCGATACGGCGCTTGTTCTCGAAGCCGGCCTGCACGGTCGCTTCCTGCACCTTGCGGAAGTCGGCCTGCTTGCTGATGCGGTTGAGCACGCCGCCCGCGCCGCCGCGACCGAAGATCATCGCGTTTGGCCCTTTGAGTGCTTCTACGCGCTCGATGTTGTACAGGTCGCGGAAGTACTGGGTGTCGTCGCGCATGCCGTCGACGAACATGTCGGCGGTGGAGCTGTTGCCGCGGAACACCGGCGTGTCGCGATTGCCTTCGCCCTGGGCCATGGACACACCGGGAACGAAGCGGACCACGTCGGCCAGGTTCTGCATCGCCTGGTCTTCGATCAGGTCCTGGGTGACCACGGTGATCGACTGCGGCAGGTCGAGCAGGGCGGTTTCGGTACGGGTCGCGCTGCTGGTGTCCTTGCGGACGTAGCCGTAGTCGACCTTGCCGATCACCTTGACCGTGTCGAGCTGGGTCGGGGTGCGAGTGTTGTCGTCGGCCGGAGTCGGCTCGGCGGCGTGCGCCACGAAAGACAGGGCGAAGCCGAGGGCTGCAGCCAGTGGGGCGATGGCCGGAATATTGTTGTTGGACATGTGAGGCCAAGGGAGGCGGCGGGTTGCCACCGGGCGCCTGCATGTTAGATGAGAATGATTCGCAAGTGCAAACGATTTTCGTTGGCTCAGCGGTCGTCCCGCGTCCACACCACGTCGTCCTCGACTTTGACCGGGAACCGGACGACCGGGACGTAGGCCGGTGCCGAAAGCGGTCGGCCGTCGCGCACGTCGAACTTCGCGCCGTGCAACACGCACTCGATGGTGGCTTCTTCCGCGTCGAAACTGCCTGCGGACAACTCGAAATCCTCATGACTGCAGCGATCTTCCAGCGCGTAGAAAGCGCCGTCGTAGTTGAGTACGAGAATCGGCGTGTCGCCATCCCACGCGACTTTCGATTCGCCGGGGAGCAATTCCGATGTGGTGCAGACGCGGATCCAGTGATTCATGGGCATCCTGTGCATGGGCTGTGCATCGTAGAGCCGCTTTTCGTAGGAGCGGCTCCTACATGAGTTTTTCCAACACCTCGAAACGCAGGTCGTCGCGCTTGGGGATTCCGTAACGCGCATCGCCATAAGGGAACGGTTTGTGGATGCCGGTGCGGTGGTAGCCACGGCGCTCGTAGAACGCGATCAACTCATCGCGGATGTCGATCACCGTCATCCGCATCGCAGGCAATCGCCATTCGTCGCGCACCACGCGTTCGGCTTCCTCAAGCAGGGCCTTGCCGACGCCTCCGCCCTGCAAACCGGGCTGCACCGAGAACATGCCGAAATAGCCGGCGCCGTCTTCTTCGCAGATATGCGCGCAGGCAATGGTCTGCCGATCGCGATCAGCGATCACAACGCGGCTGCGCGGGCGTTCAATGTCGTGGCGCAGCACAGCCGCATCGATTCGGTTGCCGTCGAGGAAATCGGCTTCCGTCGTCCAGCCTTGGCGACTGACATCGCCGCGATACGCGGACGTTACCAGGGCGGCAAGTGCGGGAATATCACCGATGCCGGCGTCGCGAAATTGCAGTCCGGTCATGTCAGGCGAGAAGCTTGCGGACTCTACTGATGGCGGCGGCGAATGTCTCGACCTCAGCGTGCGTGTTGTAGAACGCAAGCGATGCACGACACGTGGCGGCCACGCCGAAAAACTTCAGGAGCGGATGCGCGCAGTGCTGGCCGGAGCGCACCGCGATGCCTTCGAGGTCGAGCAGGGTAGCGAGGTCGTGCGCATGCGCGCCTTCAACCAGGAAACTGACCACGGCGGCCTTGTCCTTTGCGGTGCCGATGATGCGCATGCCATCGATGCGCGCGAGTTCCTCGTTAAGGTGCGCCAGCAGTTCCGATTCGCGCGCCTCGAC
>JALYOU010000008.1 GCA_030856725.1 Pseudomonadota bacterium | reverse complement strand
CGCCGACGAACCCGGCAAGGTCGTCGAAGTCGAGGCGTTTCGAGCGCAGATCGGCCTTGAAGAAGGTGCGCTTGCCATTGGTGACGTGCGCGTAACCGGCCAGGTCGCTGTCGCCGACCACACCGGTAAAGTCGTCGTATTTCCACGTCTTGCCATCACGCGTGAAGCGGCCGTCGAGTTTGTAAGGCGGC
Source organism: Pseudomonadota bacterium (assembly GCA_030856725.1). Classification (GTDB taxonomy): domain Bacteria; phylum Pseudomonadota; class Gammaproteobacteria; order Xanthomonadales; family Xanthomonadaceae; genus JALYOU01. The sequence continues at coordinate 3,584 of JALYOU010000008.1, read as the reverse complement.
GTCGGCGGGGTCGCGACACCGATGAGCGGATAGAGGTCTTCAAGGTTTTCACCCGACAGCGCGAGCTTCAGGTCGAAATCGCGCAGGCGCAGCGGATCGAGCAGGGTGCCACGTGCATGCGCATGGGTTGCGCCCGACGATCCGCGCATGTCGATGCGGTAGGGCTGCTCGGTATTACGAAGTTCGAGCGGCGACTCCGCGGTGCCTTTCAGGGTCATGCGGTTGCCTTGCCAGCGGCCGCCGCCTTCGATGGATATCGTCGGGGCCGCTTCGTTTTCACGTGGCGCAAGGCTGGCGACGGCGACATCGAGATCGGTCTTGCGCTTGCTGTCGAGGAACTGCACGCGCCCGTCTTCGATCCAGAGATTGCGGAACTGAGGCGGCTTGCCGCCTTCCTTGCCGAACACCCAGTTGCCCGCGCCTTCCGGCCCACGCTCCAACTGCACGCGCGGTTTGCTCAGGCGCAGTTGCGGGATCCTGAATTCTCGTTTGAAGATGGCGGGCCACAACTCGAACTGGATTTCGAGGCGTTCGGTTTCAGCCATCGTCGGCTGCTTGGACCAGTCGGCATTGCCGAAGCGCAGGCCATCGGCGCGCACGGTGGTGACCTTGCCGAGATCGACATCAAGGTCGCCGACGATCTTCAGCACACGCCCGGTCTGCGCCTCCACACGGCGTTCGATCGGACGCTTGAACCAGTTCCAGTCCCACAGGATGTAAAGCGCGATGAGCGCCGCGGCCAGAACGGCGAGCAGCGTCAGGACCGGGTGCTTGCGCAGCGGGTTGGCATCCTGTGATGCAGGATCGGGTTGCGTGTCCGGCCGGGTGTCGAACGCTTGCATGGGTCTACCGTCGGCGATGCGAATTAGGACACCTTCGCCAGCCGCAGGTCAAACCCCGGTGAAGCCGCCGCGCGTTCGTTCAGCGAGCCGGCAGCCAATACGGGGTAGCCGCCTTATCAAGTACGGGGCAGAACTTGCGCCATCACCGCGATGTAATGGCAAACGCTGCCGGCGATCACGAACAGATGCCAGATCGCATGCGAATAGCGCAGCGAAGGCCGGTGGTAGAACACAGTGCCCAGCGTGTACGCCACACCGCCAGCCAGCAGCCAGCCGAAGGTCCAGGCGTCGAGTGCGGCGAAAACAGGCCGGATCGCGACCAGCACCAGCCATCCCATCGCGACGTAGATCAGCGTCGACACCAGCTTGAAACGGCCAGTGAAAAACAGTTTGAACACGATGCCGGCGATCGCCAACAGCCAGATGGTCGCGAACAGGATCCAGCCGAGGGAGCCACGTAAGCCGATCAGCGTGAACGGCGTGTACGTGCCCGCAATCAACAGGTAGATCGCGCAGTGATCGAGCACCTTGAACCGCGCCTTGGCGACAGGATGCCGGACCGCGTGGTACAGCGTGGAAGCGACATACAACAGCAGCAGACTGATGCCGAAGACGACGGCCCCGATCAGTTGCCAACGGTCTCCATGCAAGGCGGCCAGCACGATCAGCACCGCGCCGCCGGCGAGCGCCGCCGTGGCGCCGAGACCATGGGTCAGTGCGCTCGCGAATTCTTCGCGTGCGGATGTGTCGGCGTGGGGAAGGGCGGAGTCCATGATGGCGAGTCTGCACGCTGTGCCGGGCCGTGAAAAGCACGCCCGGATGGGGGTTCGCGCCTGGGGCAGGTGTGCTCTTTCCGTCGCCCAGGCCCATCGTGGCGCTGAAGGCCAACGCGGCCCATGGTCAACGCGTCGTCGGAACAAGTACGCGCCAGAACATTGGTTTAGCTCGTTTTACCGGGTCGCGCGATGTCACTATCATGCATTCGATTGCATCAACAGCCGTTTTTTCCATGATCGTTTCACACCACCTCCAGTTCATTTTTGCAGCAATCCCGAAGACGGGTACCCATTCCGTGCGCCAAGCCTTGCGCAAGCACCTGGGTCCGGATGACATCGAGCAGGTTGGTTTGTTCGTAAACAAGCGATTCCCTTATGACCCGTTGGCGCAGATCAAGCACGGGCATTTGAGCTTGCAGCAGGTCAGGCCCTTCCTGGGAGAGGAAAAATTCGCAAAGTACTTCAAGTTCGCATTCGTCCGTAATCCATACGATCGTTTTATTTCCTACTGTGCATTCATGACGCGCGACAACGACGTGTTCGCACGGGACCCGAAAGAGGTCATGCGACACGTGTTGTTCGTGAACCCACCTGAGCAGCACATCCTTTTCCAGCCGCAATACACGCTTGTGGTGGACGAAACCGGAGCAATGCTGGCCGACCAGGTCGGCAGGGTCGAAGACATGCAGGCGTCATACGACGGTCTCTGCGAACGCATCGGCATTCCATCCCAGGCACTAGAAACGATTAACAGTTCACGTCGCCTGGATTATCGGGCTTACTACAACGATGAATTGAAACGTGAGGTTGCGCGCCGATATGCACGCGATCTTGAACTGTTCGACTACGAGTTCTGACCATGCACGCGAATCCCCTGAAAACTCAAGGTGTAAAGTACCTCGGCCCGGTTGACATCGAAGCATTGCGCACCGCGGTGTTGCAAATCCCGGAAGCCGTCTGGGATGAGGAAGATGCGGGAAAGCCGAACAAGTTCGAAGCCCTCGACAAAACGCGTCACATCGTTTTTCGCTTCGTCGATTCCACGCGTGACTGGCGACAATCCTCCGATCGTTCGATGTGGGCGGCATGGCGCGATCGCCTCGAACCGGTCATGGCGCAAGCCACTGCGCAGTACGGGTACGAACGCAGTGCCTACCCCCGGGTCATGCTTGCCCGTATGGCCCCGGGAGGCATCATCAAGATGCATGTCGATGCCAATCCGGCGGCGAAATGGCCGCACAAGATCCATGTGCCGTTGCTGACCAGCGACAAGGTGACATTCATCATCGGGAACACGGGATATCACTTCGTCGAAGGCGAAGCCGTCGAGGTCAACAATCTTGGCCCGCATGGTGTGCGCAATGATGGGGACACCGATCGCATCCATCTCATTTTTGAGTATTACGACCTGGATCAACCGGATCCGGAGTGGATCAGCCGTTGACTGCCCAGCCCGGGCGAAAATTCAGCCGATGCCAACCGCATGCGCATGCTCGCGCGTGGCCAGGAAGCGCACATCGGGCCAACGTTCCTGGGTGAGTTGCAGGTTGACGCGGGTGGGGGCCAGGTAGACGAGTTCGCCGGCGGCGTCGATGCCGAGGTTCATCGCATTCTTGTCGCGGAATTCCTCGAGCTTTTTTGCGTTGTCGCAGCGGATCCATCGTGCGGTGACGACTCCGACCTGCTCGAATGAGGCATCGACGCTGTATTCGTCCTTGAGTCGATAGGCGACGACTTCAAACTGCAGCGTGCCGACGGCACCGAGGATCAGATCGTTGCTCATCAGCGGACGGAAGAATTGCGTCGCGCCTTCCTCGCTCAGTTGCGCGAGGCCTTTCTGCAGTTGCTTGAGCTTGAGCGGGTCGCGCAGGCGCGCGCGGCGGAACAGTTCCGGGGCGAAGTTGGGAATGCCGGTGAAGCTCAGCGCTTCGCCTTCGGTGAAACTGTCGCCGATGGAGATCGTGCC
>JALYOU010000193.1 GCA_030856725.1 Pseudomonadota bacterium | reverse complement strand
TGCGCAGGTTGTACAGGTGGCTGCGCAGGGTGTCGGAATCGGGCAGGCCGTTACCCCAGATTTCCCGCTCGATTTCCTGGCGGCTGACCACGCGCGGCGATTCGCGCATCAGGATGGTCAGCAGCTTGAGGCCAATCGGCGAGAGCTGCAGTTCCGAGCCGCCGCGTGTGGCGCGCAGGCTGGCCGGGTCCAATACCAGATCGGCGACCTTCAGCACTTCGGCGCCCACCTGGCGGCGCTCGCGGCGGATCAGGGCGCGCAGGCGGGCTTCCAGTTCCTGGATGGCGAAAGGCTTGGTGAGGTAATCGTCGGCACCGGCGCCCAGGCCCGTGAGTTTCTCGTCCAGCGTGTCGCGCGCGGTTAGCATCAGCACCGGCGTGGATTTGCGGGCCTCCTCGCGCAGCCGGCGGCACACTTCGATGCCGTCCAGGCGCGGCAGCATCAAGTCCAGCACGACCACGTCGTAGCTGTTCTCCGACGCCAGGCGGTAGCCGTCGAGTCCATCGGCCGCGTAATCGACCTCGAATCCCTTGCCCTCGAGATATTCACCGACCATTTCCGAAATATTGCGGTTGTCCTCGACGATCAGGACCAATCCTGCGGGTTCTTGCGGATTACGCATCACGTTCCCCTAGCTTCAGCTTTGTGAAGCAATGATCGCCGGGGCGATAGTGGAGAAGATGTGAAGGCGAGGCTGAATGATTTTCAAATTTCTCCGTACGATCGGCCTAGCGCGGAATTTCGGTTCCGGGTTCGGACTCACGCTTCCGATTTGACAGCCCGCAGTAATAACCGGCTACGCCTCAGATGAGGGACGAAAAGCGCTCCGGCTTGGATAGGCGTGTTCATGGAAGTAAACCGATTGGTCACTCACAGCTTCACCTTGCCGGTCAGGATGTCCTTGAACATCACCCAATCCCCGACAAACGAATACAACGGATGCTTGAACGTCGCCGGACGGTTCTTCTCGAAGACGAAATGCCCAATCCACGCGAATCCATAGCCGCACAGCAGCGCGGCCAGCAGCCAGCGCAGGTCGCGTTGCGCCAGCGCGACCATCAGCAGAACCAGCACCCCGCAACAGCCGATGAAATGCAGCCGCCGCGAGACGCGGTTGCTGTGCTCGCTCAGATAGAACGGATAGAACTCGCGGAAGCTGGCGAAGCGTTTCATGCAGGCGTCCTCACGCGTCGTTTGCCTTCTCGTCCGCTTTTGCACGATCCCAATACTGATCCTGCGCCTCGAGCGATTGCGAAGACAACTCGATGCCGTCGCCTGCCGCCAAGGCTTCCATCGCACGGAAGCGCCGCTCGAATTTGCGGTTGGCGCGGCGCAGCGCGGTGCTGACATCGACCTTCGCGTGCCGCGCGAGATTGGCGCACACGAACAGCAGGTCGCCAATCTCGTCCTCGAGGTTGTCGCGCGCCCGCGCATCGTCGGGGGCAACGGCCACGGCGGCGAATTCAACGCGGACTTCCTCGATTTCCTCGTGCAACTTTTCGATCACCGGCGCGGGTCCGGGCCAGTCGAAGCCAACACGCGCCGCACGCTGCTGCAGTTTCACTGCACGCTGCCATTCGGGCATGCCGCGTGCGATGCCGGCCAACGCCGACGTGTCGTTGTCGCCGCTGGCAGCGCGCTCACTGCGCTTGTGCGTCTCCCACGCAAGCGTTTGCGCGTGCGCGGCGCCCAGTAAGGCATCTGCGGCCGCTCCCGGCATCCTTCCTCCGGCGGCAGTTGCTGTGGCAAACACATGTGGATGTCTGCGCGTCATCTTGTCGCTGATCGACGTCACCACGTCGGCGAAAGCGAACGCGCCTTGCTCCTCCGCCATGCGCGCATGGAACACGACCTGCAGCAACAGGTCACCGAGTTCGTCTCTGAGATCGACGAGATTGTTGCGATCGATTGCATCGGCGACTTCGTAGGCTTCCTCAATGGTGTAGGGCGCGATGGTGGCGAAGGTCTGCTCGACATCCCACGGACAGCCGTGCTCGCGGTCGCGCAGGCGAGCCATGATGTCGAGGAGGTGTTGGATGTTGTTGTTTTCTTGCGTCACGCGCGGTCACCGTATGGGCTGTCGATCATGATTTCCCTACGCCGTCATTCCCGCGAAGGCAGTTTCATTTACCCAATCATCAAAGTCATCGCAAGATTCGGCTTCAAGCCACCCAATCCCGCCACGGCAAATCCGGATCCCCGAGCGCCAGGAAATCACCATTGAGCAAGGTTTCCCGTTGGTTGTAACGCAGCGGCCTGCCTTTTGGATCGATCACACATCCCCCGGCCGCTTCCAATACGCATTGCCCCGCCGCCGTGTCCCATTCGCTGGTGGGACCGAAGCGTGGATACACGTCCATGCCGCCCTCGGCGAGGTGGCAGAATTTCAACGACGATCCCAGCGGCATCGCCTCGGTATCGCCGATGCGCTGCATCATGGCTTCGGTGCGCGGGTCGCGGTGCGAGCGGCTGGCGGCAACGCGTAAAGGTGTTGCGGCGGGTTGCGTTGTCCGGATCGCACTATCGCGATTCGCATCGCGACGGAATGCGCCGCGTCCGCGTTCGCCACACCACAGCGCGCCTCCCACCGGCGCGAGCACGATGCCGAACACCGCGATGCCATGCTCGATCAATGCAAGATTGACCGTGAACTCGCCATTGCGCTTCACAAATTCGCGCGTGCCGTCGAGCGGATCCACCAGCCACAGGCGCTGCCATTGTCGGCGCAGGTCGTAGGGCGCGTCTTCCGCGGCTTCCTCCGACAGCACCGGGATGTCGGGCGTCAGGCGTTCGAGCCCGTCGACAATGCAGTGATGCGCCGCAAGATCGGCGGCGGTCAGCGGGCTGGCATCAGCCTTGTGCACGACATCGAACGCGTGTTCGTAAATGTCGAGAATCGCGGCGGCAGCGTCGCGGGCAACGGCGATCGCGCCTTCGCGGAGCTCTTGGGTGATGTTCATGCAATTCCTGATTTCATGCGGCAGCTAATTTCATACGTTCGCCGTCATGCGTTCTGCTGCAGCCATTCGCGCGCGATGAACAGGGCGGCGATTGAGCGCCCTTCGGAAAAATCCTCCTGAAGGATCAACTCACGCAGCGCCGACAGTTTCCATGGCACCACTTCCAGTTCCTCGGGCTCGTCGCCGGGCAGGCGTTGCGGATAGAGGTCGCGCGCAATGACAAGATGCGTCTGGTGACTCATGTAAGACGGTGCGAGGCTCAGCGAACGCAGCACGTCGATGCGGTGCGCGCCATAGCCGGCTTCTTCCTGCAGTTCGCGGTTGGCGGCCTGCTGCGGAAGTTCACCCGCATCGATGCGGCCCTTCACCAGACCAAGTTCGTAGCGATGCACGCCCGCGGCGTATTCGCGCACCAGCAATACTGTTTCCGTATCCAGCATCGGCACAACGATGACCGCGCCATGGCCGCGGCCGTGCAGGCGTTCGTAGCGGCGGCGTTCGCCGTTGCCGAACTCGAGGTCGAGCCGCTCCATGCGGTAGGGGCCGGCATCGTGTTCGGTGACGCCGTGGATTGTCGGCAGCGGGCGCGTGCTCATGCGCGGCGTTCCAGGCTGTCCATGCAATGCCGGCCCATGCGATGCGGAAGCTCGCGGGCGATAATGCGGGGATGGGCAATCAATTTCACGCTGACTCGATCCGTCTTGTAGCGCAGGTGCCGACACGTTGCGCACCGACTCGCAGCCGGCTGATTCGATGATAACGGACGCAGAAGCTTGGCGTTCGCGCGACTTGGCCGTGTTGTGGCATCCGTGCACGCAGATGCGCGAGCATCCGGATGTGTTGCCGCTGGTGCCGATCGAACGCGGCGACGGCGCCTGGTTGATCGGGCGCGACGGCCGCCGTTACCTGGATGCTGTCAGCAGCTGGTGGACGAATCTGTTCGGCCATGCGGAACCACGCATTGCGTCCGCGATCGCCGAACAGGCGCGGACACTGGAGCACGTGTTGCTCGCCGGGTTCTCGCATCAGCCCGCAGTCGAACTTGCGGAAAAACTGCTCGCACTCGCACCCAAGCAACCCGCGCGCGCGCCGCTGAGCAAAGTGTTCTATGCCGACAACGGTTCGGCCGGCGTCGAAGTCGCGCTGAAGATGGCGTTCCACTGGTTCCGCAATCGCGGCGAAGACCAACGGACCAAGTTCGTCGCGCTGGAGAACGGGTATCACGGTGAAACGCTGGGC
>JALYOU010000175.1 GCA_030856725.1 Pseudomonadota bacterium | reverse complement strand
GATCGTTACCGGGTTGCGATGGGGTCATTGCTCGGTTGACGGCCGCGCGCTTCATCAGGCTGCGCTGCATCTAGAACATCATGGTGCGAATTGCGCGCCCTTCGTCGGTGCACGCAATGCGGGTGTCCACGTCGCCGGACTGCCGTCGTTCGGTGCGGCCGGAATGCCGATCAACCGGGTCAGCAGCGGATACACATCGACATTGTCGAACGGCTCCAGCCGCACGCCACGCCTGAACGCGGGGCCGCGTGCGAGGAACAATGCGCGCATCGAGGGCAACGCGGGATCGTAGCCATGCGAGCCGCGCGTTGTCTTGCTAGAACGTCTGGCGATGTCGGCACGCGTGCGCGCGTCCCAGCCTTCCTGCATCTGGCAGACGATGGCCGGCACGCGTGGATGGCGTCCGTAATGCCAGCGCGCAGGCACTTCGGATTTGCGCCAGCAGCTGTAGTGCGGATGCGTGCCGAGCAGTTGTGCTTCGGCTTGTGTCTCGCGCCCTGCGCGCGGCTGGAAACCGACCGATTGCCCGGCCGTGATCACTTCGGCGTCCAGCGGATTCACCATGTCTTCCACCGCGACGACGTTGCCTGGTGCGACGGGTGCCATGCCGTGATCGGAGACGATGACAAGGTTGGTGCGATCCAGTACGCCGCGTTCCGACAATTTCTGAATCAACTGACCCATCGCCGCATCCACCGCACGCACCGCTGCACGCGCCTGCGGCGAATCCGGGCCGTGATCGTGGCTGTCGTGGTCGATCGTCTCGAAATACAAAGTCGCGATGCGCGGCCGTGATGCCAGCGGTTCCGACAACCAGCCGACGACGGTTTCGACGCGCGCTTCCAGCGTCACTGTTTCGTCGAAGGCCCGCCAGCGCGTCGGCCGGATGCCCTGGATCGCTGCCTCGCTACCTGGCCAGAATAAGGTCGCGCTCGGCAGTCCCGCTTTGGCCGCGCCCACCCAGATCGGTTCGCCGGCCCACCAGCGTCCATCGCCGAGGGCATCGCGTTTTGATAACGCAAAGTCGCCGAGCTCGGCGTCGCGCATGGTGTTGTGCACGATGCCATGCCGATCCGGACGCAGGCCGGTGACAAGGGTGTAGTGGTTCGGAAATGTCAGCGACGGATACGACGTTTTCATCCAATCCGCCCGCACGCCCTCGCGAGCGAGCCGTGAGAGATTCGGGGTGATGCCGAGATCCAGATAATCGGGACGAAAGCCATCCAGCGACACCAGCAACACGCTGTCGCGCTCTACGGGAGGTCGCGTCGCTGGCGCACAGGCGGCCAGAAAAACAAAGAAGAGTGCTGGTAGCGAGAATGGAAGCAGGCGTTGGGTCGTCATGCATCCATCTTACGAAGTGAAGGCGAGTGTGTCGTGGCACGCCGGCATTCGGGCACCGCGTGGCGACGGCGTATGGCGGGTACTGTTGGTTGACGTTGTTGCGCCGACACCGGCCAGCGCGAGCGGGGCGAAACGTTCCGCGCGGGGCGTCGGACGGCTGAAAGGCTGACATACGCATGAACGCCGGCGCGGGAATCGCTGCCCGCGGCCCCGGACAGGCGTATGGTCAGGGTTGCCGCACCACGCTGCGCTCTTCCACCAGGTGACGCCATGAAACACATGCTTGCAGTACGCGTCTTCGCAGTTGCCGTGTTGACCACCGCGACGTTCATGGCCTTGGCGCAGACCCCAGCGCTCAGTGACGGTATCAAGGCAAATGCCGGGGAACAGCCAGTCACTACCTCAGACGCCGATGCCCGTCTTGCAGCGGAGACGGAAGCGAAAATCAACCGACACTGTCTTCGTCACACTGGATCGCGTCTGGTTGCGCGCGCCAGCAACGGCCAGCGCTGCGTTGCCGCCGCGGGACGCGTCTATACCCGCGAAGACCTCGATCGCACCGGAGCCGTGAATCTCGTTGATGCCCTGCGCATGCTGGATCCTGCGATCCGCTGATCGTGACCGTCAGCCTCCAGAAAAAACGCCCGGCAATGCCGGGCGTTTTAGTTTCTGACGATGCCGATGCTGCGGCCGGCAGAAATCCCGTCAGCCCCCGCCGAGCAGACTCGCGAACGCTGCGGCCAATAGCACATACAGGATGGTCAAACCTCCGCCGATGCCGGCACCGATGGTCCGGCCGCGATGAACGGTACTCACCTGCAAACTTTTGATGTCAGCGCGTGCCACCCGCACATCGGCACCCACCAGTTCATCGGTTGTGACCTGGGTCACCACGAAGGTTCGAAGCTGGCCGTCGCTTGTCAGCACCTGAACAGTGTCACCGGCCTCCACTTTTCCGACGAGCGAACTTCCCGGTGCATATTGCTGCACCGGAGCCATGGTGCGGCAGCCACACAGGGCCAGTAGTAATAACAGCACGATTCCCAAAATACGCATGGTGAGCTCCCCAGCCCTGGATGAAGGCTGAGCCTAGCAGTGTTCTGCATCCCGGCAAAATCCCGCCCTTGGGGACAAAACCTGAGTGGCCGCAGCCGATGCGATACTCGCGCCCCCGCCCTCAGCCGACACTGCCATGCCCGATCCGCGCAACGACCCGTCCCGCGTCATCCGCGCGCCGCGGGGCAATACGCTCAGCTGCAAGTCATGGTTGTCGGAAGCGGCCTACCGCATGATCCAGAACAACCTCGATGCGGAGGTCGCGGAAAATCCCGCCGAACTCGTGGTCTACGGCGGCAT
>JALYOU010000150.1 GCA_030856725.1 Pseudomonadota bacterium | reverse complement strand
TGCCCTTGAACCATTTCGCCAGCACCGCAGTGACCGCGACGATCAGCGGCTCGGCGCCGAGGCCGAGCATGAAGCGGCCCGCCAGCAGCGTCTCGAAGCTCCCTGCCGCCGCGGTCAATGCCGCCGCGCCGACGCAGATCGCGGCGAACACCACGATCGACCGGCGCGCGCCAAAACGGTCGATCACATAGCCGGCGGCCAGCAGCACCAGCAGTGCGGCAACGTTGTACGCGGTCGAAAGCAGCCCGACCTGCGGGTAGCTGAGGCCCTGCTGCTCGCGCAGCAGATCAACGACCGGGTTCAGCGCGTCGTACGCGTAGTAGTTGCCGAACATCGCCAGGCTGGCGAACAGCAGCACCGCCCAGCGGTAAGCGGGCGTCGGCCGCGGCAGCGCGGCGGCGGGAATGGCGGAGGCAGCCATGCGTTTTTCCTTCGATACAAATGCAACGGCCCGGAAAACCGGGCCGTTGCGGTGTCACGTCAAGCGCAGGCGTTACTTCACGCCGTGCATCAGCTTCTGGATCAGCGGCGCGATCAGGAACAGCAGCACGCCCGGGATCACCAGCGCCCAGAAGCCGAAGGTGTAGCCCGACAGCGCCGATTCCGTGGTCATGCCCTCGGTACCAGACACGTGGCTGGCGAAGATGCCCGAGAGGTTGTTGCCGATGCCGGTGGACAGGAACCAGCCACCCATCGCGAAACCCACCAGCTTGGTCGGCGCCAGCTTGGTGGTCATCGACAGGCCGATCGGCGACAGGCACAACTCGCCGACGGACTGGATCACGTAGACCATGAACAGCGTCCAGAACGGGATCATGCCGGCATCGCTGACCAGGCTCGACAGCGCAAACATCAGCAGCAGGAAGGCCAGGCCGTTGAAGATCAGGCCGAGACCGAACTTGCGCGGGATGGACGGATTGGCGCGGCCCATTGCGACCCACAGCCACGCCAGGATTGGCGCAAGCGTGATGATCGCCAGCGAGTTGACCGACTGGAACCACGCATTCGGCCAGATGAAGCCACCGGGCGCGCCGAGGTCGCGGTCGACGATCTTGTCGGAGAGGAAGCTCAAGGAGCTGCCGGCCTGCTCAAAGAACATCCAGAACAGCACGTTGAACGCGAAGATGATCAGCATCGCGATGGTCTTGTCGCGCGATACCGCGCCTTCGCGAACCCCTTCGATCAGCAGCATCACGCCCAGCACCACGAACATCGCGGTCAGCACCCACTGCAACGAACTGGCGCCCATCGACAGCAGGAAGTAGATCACGGGGATCGCCACGATCGCGCCGATTGCGGTCATCAATACGCGGCCAGTGCCTTCGCCGCCCACCGGCGGACGGCCGACGCCCTGCAGCTGCACGCGACCGAACCAGAACCACACCAGGCTGATCAGCATGCCGATGCCCGACACGATGAACACCACCTTGTAGGCCGGGAATTCGGACGAGCCGCCCATGTAACGTTCCGCCAGCCAGCCGGTCAGGATCGGGGCCACCATCGCGCCCAGATTGATGCCCATGTAGAACAGGGTGAAGCCCGAATCGCGGCGCCCGTCGGTCGGCGAGTAGAGCTTGCCGACCATGGTCGAGATGTTCGGTTTGAACAGACCGTTGCCGGCGATGATCGTGGCCAGTCCGAACTTGAAGATGTTCTCGTCGGGCATCGAAATCATGAACAGGCCCGCCGCCATGATCACCGCGCCGACCAGGATCGATCGCTGGTAGCCGATGATCTTGTCGGCGACATAGCCGCCGAAGATCGCCGCCGCATACACCAGCGCCAGATACGCGCCGTAGGTCTGGTTGGCCGACGCCTCGCCGGTAGCGGCGCCGCCATGGAACTGCGCCACGATGTACAGCACCAGTGCCCAGCGGATGCCGTAGAACGCAAAGCGTTCCCAGAATTCCGTCATGAACAGCATCCACAGCGGACGCGGGTGCCCCATCATCTGGGTGAATTGGGGCGGCTCGGAGCCGCCGCCGGGCGGCACGGGCGCGGCGAGCGGTGGGCCCGAAGGCTCCGCGGCGTTGGATGCAGTTGTATTCATGCGGTGATCCCTGTTGGTTCGGAATGAAGCGCCCGCATGTGCGGGACGGGCGAGGATCACCGACAGCGACACATCGCGTCAAACCGGCAGCGTACTGTTGCGATGCAGCATGACGGAGCAAATCGGCCGCACAACACATGTCTACCCCTGTTCCGTAGGAGCATGACGCGCGTCAAGGCGACAGCGGATCCGGCGCGCGGTCAATCAAGGTGCGCACCTCGAACAACTCCGGGAAAAACGTCAGCTGCAACGCCTGCTGCAGGAACCCGACGCCGCTGGAGCCGCCCGTGCCCCGCTTGAAGCCGATGATCCGCATCACCGTGCGCATGTGGCGGAAGCGCCACAGCTGGAACTGCGTTTCCAGATCGACCAGGTCCTCGCACAGGTGATACGCCTCCCAATGCGATCTGGTGTCTTCGTAGATGGCAATGAACACCGGCAGCAGGTCGGGACTGGATACGTGCGGCTTGGTCCAGTCGCGCTGCAGGTGCTGCTGCGGCACGGGATGCCCCTTGCGCGCGAGGAAACACAGGGCTTCGTCATACAGGCTCGGCGCCTCCAGTGCATCGCGCAATTCTGCCGAAGCGTCCGCATCATGCGCGAACACCTTCAACATCTCGGCATTCTTGTTGCCCAGCAGGAATTCCATCGTGCGGTACTGCACGGACTGGAAGCCCGACGACGGCCCGAGCAGATCGCGGAACTCCATGTATTCCGACGGCGTCAGCGTTTCCAGCACCGCCCACATCTCGGTCAACTGCCGCAACACCTGCTTGCAGCGCGCGAAGATTTTCTGGCATGGATCGAGGCGATCCGCGCGCAGGTGCGCGATCGCGGCGCGCAGCTCGTGCACCATCAGCTTGATCCACAGCTCCGCGACCTGGTGCTGGACGATGAACAACAGTTCGTCATGGTGCGGCGGCTGCGACAAGGGCTGCTGCGCCGACAGCAGCCGGTCCAGATGCAGGTAGCCCGCGTACGTCAACCGCCCCTCGAGATCGGTGTGGATGCCCGCTTCCAGCGGCCGTTCGTTGTCTTCGATGCCCATGTCGCACTCGCTAACTGAAGGCGTTCAGGGTACCGCACGCGATTCTCGCGATGTCATGCCGCCGTAATGCGCGAATAGGAGGATTGGGTCACAATCGTCCCGCTCGCGGCGGGGCTGCGACGTCTTCTTACAGGGGAATTCCGGATGCATAGTTTCGCGCGCCGCCTGGCGCTCACTCTGGTGTTGTTGGGCAGTGCGTTTGCTGCGCAGGCGCAAGTGGTCATCAGCCAGGTCTATGGCGGCGGCGGCAATGCGGGTTCCACCTACAAGAACGACTTCATCGAGCTGCGCAACAACGGCACGGCCGCGGTCAGCGTCAATGGCTGGTCGGTGCAATACGCATCGTCCACCGGCAGCAGCTGGCAGCGCACCAACCTGGTGGGCAGCCTCCCCGCAGGCGGCTACTACCTGATCAAACAGATGGCGGGTGCTGGTGGCACCGTCGACCTGCCACCGGCCGACGCCACCGGCGTCATCCCGATGGCTGCCACTGCCGGCAAGGTTGCGCTGGTTGGCACCACGACCACGTTGATCGGGGTATGCCCCAAGGCCGAAGCGGTCGATTTCGTCGGCTTCGGCAGCTCCGCCAACTGTTTTGAAGGCGGTGGCCCGACGCCGACTTTGAGCAACAGCACTGCCGCCCTGCGCGCGGGCGACGGCGCCACCGACAGCAACAACAACAACGCCGATTTCAGCGCCGGTGCGCCCAACCCGCGCAACAGCAGCAACGTGCCGCCGCCACCCCCGCCACCCGCGCTCGCACTGAGCATCGCCCAGATCCAGGGCGACGGTCTGCAGTCGGCATACGTCGACAAGAACGTGGTTAGCGAAGGCATCGTTACCGCGCGCAAGTTCAACAACGGCTTCTTCCTGCAAAGCGCCAACGATGACGGCAATGCCGCGACCTCCGACGGCATCTTCGTGTTCACCGGCAGCGCGCCACCGGCCAGCGCCACGGTCGGCAACCGCGTGCGCGTCACCGGCAAGGTGACCGAATTCACCCCGTCGTCCAATCCGAACCAATTGTCGATCACCCAAATCGTCAGCCCGGCGATTGAAGTGCTGGCCAGCGGCGTCGCATTGCCGGCCGCAGTCGAGCTGACCAGTGCCGATCTCGGCGCCGCCGCAACCCCGGGCACGCTGGAGAAACTCGAGGGCATGCGCGTCAGCGTCGCCCAAGCACGCGCGATCGCCGCCTCCACCGGCAGCATCGACGAGAACGACGCGTTGTCGTTCACCGATGGCGTGTTCCATGTCGCCCTGCCTGACATCGCGCGCCCGTTTCGCGAGCCGGGCATCGGCGTTCTGGATGCCATCGCCATCCCCGCAGGCAAGAACCCGCCGCGCTTCGACACCAACCAGGAACGGTTGATGGTGCGCAGCCGCGGCCAGGTCGGCGCCACCGCCATCGCATTGGACGTGGACGCGCAGGTCGGCGGACTGCTCGGCGTGCTCGATTATTCCGCGGGCACCTGGGCGCTGCTGCCTGATCCGTCCGCTGCGATCAGCGTGGTCGGCGGCAAGCTGCCGACCGCGGTCAACGACGCCGTCTACGAAACCGTCACCATTGGCAGCTTTAACCTGCTGCGCTTCTTCGACGAGGTCAACGACAGCAACGGTGCGGTCACGCTGACCCCCGCCGCGCTCGACAAGCGCCTGGGCAAGACCGCGGCGTCGATCTGCGACTACGTCAAGACACCGGACATCCTCGGCGTGGTCGAGGTCGAGAACCTGCGCGTACTCGGCATGCTGGCCGAGCGCATCAACACCAGCTGCGCGCGCGCGCCGGGCTACGTGCCGTACCTGATGCAGGGCAACGACGTGGGCGGCATCAACGTCGGCTTCCTGGTCGCCACCCGCGACAACGGCGCTGGCGTGGCGCGTGTCGAAGTGCTGGAGGTGGTGCAGTACGGCAAGGACACGAGGCTGTCCAATCCGGACGGCAGCAGCAGCCTGCTCAACGACCGTCCGTCGCTGCTGCTGCGCGCACGCGTCCATCAGGACAACGGCGCCAGCTATCCGGTCACCGTCGTCGTCAACCACCTGCGCTCGCTCAGCGACATCGATTCGATCGAGTCGGGCAGCAGCGGCTGGCCGACCACCGGCGCGCGCGTACGCGCCAAGCGCGCGGCGCAGTCGGCGTATCTCGCCGGCCTGGTCGAGCAGATCCAACAGGCCAACCCGGACGAGAAGATCGTGCTGGTCGGCGACTTCAACACCTTCGAGTTCAACGACGGTTACGTCGATATGCTCGGTGTGATCAAGGGCGAGGAAGCGGCCGAAGACCAGGTGTTGGCCTATGTCGACAGCCCGATCACCACGCCGCTGATCGACGGATCGCAGCTGATCGCCGATCCGGACGCGCGCTATTCGTACGTGTTCGCCGGCAATGCGCAGACCCTGGACCACGTGCTGGTCAACGAAACATTGTTGATGGACGCACTCGGCGTGCAGGTCGATCACGCCCGCATCAACGCCGATTTCGGCGAGCACCACTACGGCGATGCCTCGGTGCCGATCCGCGTCTCCGACCATGATCCGGTCCGCATCGTGATCCGCGAGGCGAGTTTCCGCAGCGCCGATCTTGGCGTCAGCGTCAGTGCCTCGCCGGCGACCGTGCGCGTCGGCGGAACCGCGACGTTCGCCGCCAGTGTCGCGAACGCCGGGCCCAATGCCGCCGACTTCGCTTCGATCGCCTTCGTGTTCGATGCACTGGTGTCGCCGAGCGCCACGGCGCCAACGGGCTGGAGCTGCGCCGCGCCGGTGCAGGACGCGACCACCACCACGTTGACCTGCACCGCGTCGAGCTTGGCCTCCGGCTCGAGCGCGGACTTTGCGGTGGATGTCGTCGCAGGGGATGCGTTGGGCGGCAAGACGCTGCGCATGGCCGCGGCGGTCGCGTCGTCGATCACCGATCCGGCCAACGGCAACAACCAGGCGGCGACCTCGGTCGAGGTGACGGCCAGCGCCGACCTTTCGCTGCAACTCAGCGGCCCCGACAAGAAACTGCATTTCGGCCGTACCGAGACGTTCCCGCTGACCCTGCGCAACGCCGGGCCGGATGCCGCGTGGCAGCCGGCGGTGACGCTGCGGGGCGATGCGCCCGCGGCCAACGTCTCGATCGCGGCACCGGCAGGCTGGCAATGTGCGGTGGTCGATATCGCGGGCGGTTTCGAAGCCCGCTGCACGTTCGACGCTGCGTTCGCGGTCGGCGCCAGCCAGCGTTTCGACGTTGCCATCCTGATCCCCGCGCGTCCCAACAGCACGATGCAGCTGAGCCTCTCGGCATCCGCCAGCGCATCGACACCGGAACCGAACGCCACCAACAATACGGCGACGTACACCAACCGGATCGTCGGCGTGCCCTGAGCAGGGTCCCACCATGTCGCTTGCAGGAGCGCGGCCCAGGCCGCGCTCTTTTTTTGCGTGAGCCCCGGACTCCGCAGTCCCGACGCGCAACGACGCCTCGGCGGCTGCGGGTATCATCGGCAGTCTCCGACGCCGACCAGGATCCCCCAACGCATGACCGTCGCCGCGACTTTCGAAATCGAATACCTGCAGTTCCTCGGCCCCGACGGAAAGCTGGTCGGCACATTGCCTCCGGCGGTCGCCGATGCCAAGGCGCTGCTGCCGCTGTTCAAGCAGATGCTGTTCGTGCGCACCTTCGACACCAAGTCGATCGCGCTGCAGCGCACCGGCAAGCTCGGCACCTACGCCGCCTGCCTGGGGCATGAGGCCACGCACGTCGGCATCGGCGCATCGATGAAACCCGAGGATGTGTTCGCGCCGAGCTACCGCGAGTACGGTGCGCAGTTCATGCGTGGGGTGAAGCCGCGCGAGGTGTTGATGTACTGGGGCGGCGACGAGCGCGGCAATGACTTTGAAGGACCGAAGAACGATTACCCGTGGTGCGTGCCGATCGCGACGCAATGCCTGATGGCGGCCGGCGCGGCGCTGGCGTTCAAGCTACGCAAGGAAGATCGCATCGCGGTGTCGTGCTGCGGCGACGGCGGCTCGTCCAAGACAGACTTTTATGCGGCGCTTAATTCGGCCGGCGCGTACACGCTGCCGCTGGTGTTGTGCGTGATCAACAACGGCTGGGCCATCTCAGTGCCGCGTTCCGCGCAGACCGGCGCCAAGACGCTGGCACAGAAAGGCATCGCCGGCGGACTGCATTGTCTCCAAGTGGATGGCAACGACATTATCGCCGTGCTCGAAGGCATGCGCCGCGCCACCGAGCGTGCGCGCAACGGCGAAGGCGGCAGCGTGATCGAGTTCATGACCTACCGCCTGCACGACCACACCACCGCCGACGACGCGCGCCGCTACCGCGACGAACAGGAAGTCAAGGACGCGTGGCTGCGCGATCCGATGACGCGCCTGCGCACGTATCTCACCGCGCAGAA
>JALYOU010000140.1 GCA_030856725.1 Pseudomonadota bacterium | reverse complement strand
AAGCGTTGAAGATTCCGACCGAGATGTTCACCGTTATGTTCGCCATCGCCCGCACCGCCGGCTGGGTCGCGCACTGGCTCGAGCAGCAGCAGGACCCCGAAGCCAAGATCGGCCGTCCCCGGCAGATTTACACCGGCTACGACCAGCGCGACTATGCGGCCCTCGACAAGCGCTGATCCGTCCATGTAGTAAAAGCATGTAGTAAAAAACAAGACGCCCGCGACTCGGGCGTTTTTTATTTCGCGACAGAAACGCGCGTCAGCGTGCGGATTCGTAGCTCGCGATTTCGTCGTCCGCCAGCAACTGCCGCAACTGCGCGGCCGATGCGCGCTTCATCGGTTTTTCGTCGACGCCTGACAAAGGCGCCTGGCGCAGCGTGTCGTGCGGCAACACAGTGAGGTCGAAGCTCAGGTCTTCGGCAGTGAAGACCCACACCGGCACGTCATCACTGCGCTCGCGATCGAAGCGCACGCGGCGGGTGCGCAATTCCGCCGGGATGCCGCTGTCCTCGAGCAGTTGCGGGACGGCTTCCTGGTCATCGGTGTAGAGCTGCAATGCGACCGGCGTGTTCGCATCGGCGGTGCCCTCGAGCACGGGGCCGACCAGCCTGGCATCGAATTCCGCAAAGAAATCCAGCGCGCGTAACGCTGCCTCGCGACGTTGCCGCAGTCCAGCGGTCTGCGCTTCGCCCTTGAACAGGCGCTGGTATTCGCGCAACGCCTCCTCGATCTCGCGATTGCGCGGCAGCGAGGCATCGTCGTGGATGCCGAGCCGCTCGGCGGCTTTCAACTTGGCCTGGTGGAAATCGCGGATGCCGCCTTCGGCCATCAATCGCGCGGCTTCGTGGGCGAGCCGGTGGCGGCGTTCGCGAGTGCGGGTTTCGGCATGCTGGCGGGCGTGATGCATGGAATGCTCCCCTGTCGACACCAGGTTCGACTCTACAACGGGCATGCATGCATGGTGTGTAGGAGCCCCTCTCAGGCGCGATGAGGCTTTACCAGTGAAGCTTCATCGCGGATTGAGAGGCGCTCCTACCGGCGTGTCAGAAGATATCAAACGCCTCTTCCTGCACCGGCGCCGATCCGTCGTCGCCGTAATCGACATAGCTTTCCATCTTGTCGAGGTCTTCGGCCTTGACGTATTCGACGATGCCGCCCGAGCCTTCTGGTAACAGCCGACCGCCCGCGCCGACGCTCACCTTCACCATGCCATCGGGCGGCACGAGTTCGGCGATCGGGACGTCCTTCAACGCCACGCGCATGTAGTCGATCCAGATCGGCAGCGCGGCCTTGCCGCCGTATTCGCGATAACCCAGCGAGACGTTGTTGTCGCGGCCGACCCAGACCGTGGTCACCAGATTGCCGCCGGTGCCGGAGAACCAGGCGTCGCGGTGATCGTTGGTCGAACCGGTCTTGCCGCCGATATCCTCGCGGCCCAGCACCTTGGCTGCCGTGCCGGTGCCACGTTGCACCACGTCGCGCATCATCGAGGTGATCTGGTAGGCGACGCGCTCGTCGATGGCGCGCGGCGCAATGACAGAGTCGGCGGGTAATGCAGCAAGCTTGGGCTTGGGTTTGTCATCGGTGGCCGCAGCTTTCGCTTTTTTCTCGCTGGCTGCCGGTGTGGACGACACCGGGCTCAGATCGAATCCGTCCACCGTACTCGATGCGACCGGGGCCGCGCCGGCACGCTGCGTGCACCCGCGGCAGGCGGTCGGCGGATTCTCCTTGAAAATCACCTTGCCGTTGCGATCCTTGACCTCGTCGATGAACCACGGCGTGATGCGCGAGCCGCCGTTGGCGAACACAGCGTAGCCGCGCGCGATATCGATCGGCGCCAGCGACGGCGTGCCCAGCGAGATCGACAGGTTCGGCGGCAGCTGCGCTTCGTCGAAACCGAAATGGCTGATGTAGCGGCGCGCGTAATCCACGCCGATGGCGTCGAGCAGGCGCACCGAAACGAGATTGCGCGACTGCACCAAGGCCTCGCGCAGACGGATCGGGCCGACGAAGTTGCCGCTGTCGTTCTGTGGCCGCCAGACGTGGTTGCGGCGGTCACGGAAGACCACCGGCGCGTCCAGCACGATCGACGCCGGATTGAAACCGCGCTCGAACGCCGCGGCATAGATGAAGGGCTTGAAACTCGATCCCGGTTGGCGGCGCGCCTGTGTCGCGCGGTTGAACTTCTGTCCGGCGAAACTGGAACCGCCGATCAGGGCGCGCAAGGCGCCGTTGTCCGGTTCGAGCGACACCAGCGTCGCCTGGCCGCGGGGCAGCTGGTCCACCAGCCATTCGGTTTCCTTGGGCTTTGCCTGGCCCTTGTCCCCGTCCTTGTCCGCTTTTTTATTCTCGCTTAGGCGGATGCGCGCCACGTCGCCGCGCTTGTACAGCGACGCAGGGCTGCGCCCAGTCCAGCGGCTTGCCGATGCCGGCAGGGTTTCTTCGGTGCCGTTGGCCAGCACCACGTCTGCGCTGCCGTCCTTGCCGGTCGAAGTCACGATCGCCGCCACCAGACCCGCCTGCGCGGGCGTACCGGACAAGCGCGCGGCGATGGCCGCGATGTCCTCATCCGCTGCCAGGTCGTAATGCTTCTCGACCTTGCTCCAGCCATGGCGGTGGTCGTAGGTGCGCAGGCCGTCGCGCACTGCCTGATCGGCGGCCGCCTGCAGGACCGGGTCGATGGTAGTAGTGACGTGGTAGCCCTTGGTCAGCACGTCCCCGCCGAAGCGCGCGATCATTTCCTGCCGCACCATTTCTGCCACGTATGGGGCATAGACCTCCACCGGGCGCTCGTGCGGGACGGCGTGCATCGACTCGGCCCGGGCCTGATTGGCTTGGGCGACCGGGATGAAACCCAGTTCGGCCATGCGCTGGACCACGTAATCGCGGCGGATGCGGTTGCGCTCGGGATTGCTGATGGGGTTGCCGCTGGACGGAAACTTCGGCGTACCCGCCAGCGTCGCGATCTCGGCCAGCGTCAGCCTGTCCAGGGTCTTGCCGTAGTAGTACTCGGCCGCCGCGCCGATGCCGTAGGTACGATTGCCGAAGAAGCTCTTGTTGAGGTACAGCTCGAAGATCTCGTCCTTCGAGAGGCCGCGCTCCATCTTCATCGCCAGCAGCATTTCGGCCAGCTTGCGGGTGTAGCTGTATTCGGAACTGAGGAAGAACTGTCGCGCCACCTGCTGGGTGATGGTCGACCCGCCGGGCACGCGCTTGTCGCTGGTGGTCGCCAGCAGCCAGATGGCACGGCCCACGCCTTTGTAGTCGACGCCGTGGTGCTCGTAGAAGCGGGCATCCTCGATCGCGATGAAGGCCTGCTTGACCCGCTCTGGAACCTGCGCAATCTTCACCGGATAGCGCCTGCTCTCGCCGAACAGGGCCATCAGGCGGCCGTCGTTGGCATAGACGTACAGGGGTTCCTGCAGCTCGACCTGGCGCAGGCTCTGCACGTCCGGCAACTTGGACGAAACCACGAAATACAGGGCCGTGGCGGTGAGCAGACCCAGCACCATGAACCCGGCGGACAGGAGCAGCCCCCAGCGGAGAAAACGTCGAAAACGGGACATTGAACCGGGATTTCCGTTTGCAGGTGTTGTGGTCGCGGAGTATAGAGGGAGGCAGGGAAACGCCGGCTGGCCCGAGCCGCTCATTTAGGACGCTATCCAGGCGATATCGGTCACAGGTCGGACAATCCACGGGAGGGGGGGATTGCCAGACTGTGAAAAGTCCGTTATTTAATGTGCAGACGCAGCTTGTACGCGTAACCGCACGTGGGGAAGGGGAAAAACCGTGGGGCTAGTCACGAAAGCTCAGTCGCCGCTCATCGGCGTAGACATCAGTTCGACCGCCGTCAAGCTCCTTCAGTTGTCGCGCGCCGGGGATCGCTACCGCGTGGAGCACTACGCGGTCGAACCGCTGCCGCCCAACGCCGTGGTCGAGAAGAACGTGGTCGAAGTGGAGGCGGTCGCCGAGGCCATCCGGCGCGCCGTCAGCCGTTCCGGCACACGGGTCAAACACGCATCGGCGGCGGTGGCCGGGTCGTCGGTGATCACCAAGATCATCCCGATGCCCGCCGGTCTGGACGATGACGACCTGGAAGCGCAGATCGAACTCGAGGCAGTCAACTACATCCCGTACCCGATCGAGGAAGTGAATCTCGACTTCGAGGTGCTCGGCCCGATGCCCAACAGCCCGGACATGGTCCACGTTCTGCTGGTGGCGTCGCGTTCTGAAAACGTGGAAACCCGTCAATCGGCCCTGGAGCTTGGTGGCCTGTCTGCGCGCGTGATGGACGTCGAAGCCTTCGCCATCGAAAACGCGTTCGCGTTGATGGCCATGCATCTCAATACACCGCGCGACGGCATCGTCGCGCTGGTCGACATCGGCGCCACCATGACCACGCTCAACGTGCTGCGCAACGGACGCAGCCTGTACACGCGCGAGCAGGTGTTCGGTGGCAAGCAGCTGACCGACGAAGTGATGCGCCGCTACGGCCTGAGCTACGAGGAAGCCGGCCTGGCCAAGCGCCAGGGCGGATTGCCGGAGAGCTATGAGGTCGAAGTGCTGGAGCCGTTCAAGGAAGCGATGGTCCAGCAGGTCAGCCGGCTGCTGCAATTCTTCTACGCGGGCAGCGAATACAACCGCGTCGACCAGATCGTGCTGGCCGGTGGCTGCGCCTCGATCGCAGGCGTGTCGGAACTCCTCGAAGAGCAGCTCGGCGTGCCCTCGATCGTCGCCAATCCGCTGGCGCACATGACGTTGGGACCGCGCGTGCAGGCGCATGCACTGGCCCAGGATGCCCCGGCATTGATGATTGCCTGCGGCCTGGCCTTGAGGAGTTTCGACTGATGGCCAGAATCAATCTGCTGCCGTGGCGCGTGGAACGCCGCAAACAACGGCAAAAAGAGTTCTATACGATGCTGGGCATGTCGGCGCTTGCCGCCGCGCTGCTGTCGTTCTTCATCATCATGTATTTCAACGGCCAGATCAGCGGCCAGAACGCGCGCAACGCGTTCCTGCAGGGTGAGATCGACAAGGTCCAGAAGCAGATCGACGAGATCAAGCTGCTCGACGAGAAAAAAGCAAGGCTCCTGGCGCGCAAGGCCGTCATCGAAAAACTGCAGGTCAACCGCTATCAGATGGTGCATCTGTTCGATTCGCTGGTGCGCACCATTCCCGACGGCGTGGTGCTGACCTCGATCAAGCAGGAAGGTGAGCTGCTGACGTTGGCCGGGCGCTCGCAGTCCAACACGCGCGTCGCCAGCTACATGCGCAACCTTGAAGGCTCCGGATGGATGACCAACCCGGACGTGAGCGTGATCGAAGCCAAGAGCGCGGCCGATGACAAGGCGCCCGCCGCAGCCACCGCAATCCCGAGCAACACCACGCTGCCTTACGCCTTCACGTTGCAAGTGACGCTCGCCAATCCGAACGCTCCCAAGGAAGGTGAAACGGTGCCGCCAGGACCGCCGCCGGCGCCGGGAACCACGCCCGCTGCCGCG
>JALYOU010000078.1 GCA_030856725.1 Pseudomonadota bacterium | reverse complement strand
AAGATCCGTTACGAGATCAGGCCACGATAAGCGTGGCGAACTGTTCCGCGTTCATGAGCCTACAGATCCTGCTCGTAGCGCACGTAAGGAATCGTGCTGTCTTCCTCATCCGCCGGCTTGTTGCCGGGTGAGAAGGGATTCTTGCCGCGGGTGACGACGTTTTCGGCGCCGACACTGAGTTGCCCGCTCCATGGTGTGCGCCAGGTCAGGCCGAGACCCAGGCCTTCCCATTTTTCAGGCGTGCCGGGCACGGCGACCACGCGACCGACAATGCTGGCGCTGAAGGCGCCGACGCCGCCGCCAACGCTGAGGCTTTTGGTGTTCCACTGGTCGGCGAGGCCCGGCACGTTTTCGGCGGACACCAGCCGCGCCTTGGCGGTGGTTCCGGCAATCGACACCATGCCGTTGCGGCCGACATTTTTCTGGCCGTGGAAGGTGAGGTCATTCTGTTCGACCTTGCCATTGGCCCGGCCCGACGGGGTCAGCCATGCGGGCAGCGTGTCGCGGCCCTTGCCCAAGGTCAGCACGGCCTTGCCGCCGGGACGGCTCAACCCCGTGCTGAACGTGGTGCGTTTGCTGCCATTGTCGTCCAGCCCATTCCCGAGTGCGCCAAGCATGCAGTTGCCGCCGTCAAGATTGTCGATGGCATTGGCGATACCTGTCTTGCGATCGCAGAGCAAGGCTAGGGAGTCACCGCTGGACAGACCGAATGCTGCATCGAGCGTGTTGCGTCCAAATCGCCAGCGCGCGCCCGTATTGGGTTGGCCGGTGGGTTCCAGATACAGGACCGCTTCGATCTTGCCGCTGGCATTGTTGAAAATGGGAAGCGCGACCTCTTCACCGGCCTTGGCCGGTTTGCTCTGGGCATGAACGCTGGACACCGCTCCGCCGAGGAGCAGCAACGTACACAGCGATGGTGTGAGGTGTAGACGCATGGCTCGAAATCGACCCGGTTACCAGGTCGGAAGTTCCCCAATCCTGCGGACGTTGACGTTACCCGATTTATGGATATTTAACAATCGGGAATCCCCGTAGAACCTGCTATTGCAAGCTGTCCGGCACAACCAAGCCTGCGCTGCTCGCGGTGAACAGGGCGTCTATGTCTCTCGCCGTGAACTGGTAGGAATGGCCGCAGAACTGGCAGCGGATCTCGGCGTGCCGGCCCTCTTGAACCGAGGCATGGGCCTCGGTTTCGCCCAAGGACACCAGCACGTCCTGGACGCGCTCACGGGAGCACGAACATCCGAATCGCAGTGGCCGTTCGCCCAGAACCTCGACTCCGTCCTCATGGAACAGCCGCAACAGCAGCGTGTCCGCGGGCCAAGCCAGCAGCTCGGCTGCGGAAAGGGTGTCAAACAAGGTCGTGGCCCGGGTCCAGCCATCGTCGTCCCCTTGGTCGCCGGGCAGTTTCTGCAGCATCAATCCGGCAGCGGCTTCACCGTCGACCGCCAGCAGCAGGCGGGTCGGCAGCTGTTCGGATTGGCGGAAGTAATCCTCGAACGCTTCCATGAGGGATTCGGCTTCCAGCGGCACGATGCCCTGGTAGCGGCCGGGCTCGCGGCCGTTGGCGCCGGGATTCTCGATGGTGATCGCCATGATGGCCCCGGGGCCGAGCCGGCGCAGGTCGCGCGACACCTGTCCAGTGCCTCCTACCTGGGCAATGCCGCGCAGGGTGCCCGCGCCCGTGCATTCCGCGAACAGGCTGCGCAGCGGGCCGTCGCTGCGCAGTTGCACGGACAGCCGGCCGTCGATCTTGGTATGTCCTGTAAACAACGCGGCCGCGACCACGGCTTCGCCGAGCAGTTCGGCGGTGGTGTCGGAATACTCGGAGCGTTGCCGGATTTCACCCCAGGTGTCATGCAGGTGTACGCGGACGCCGCGCACGCCTGCATGCTGCAACAGGAAGCGGGTGAGGACGTCGGAGACAACAGGGGCACTCTTACTCGGCATTGAATGACCTCATTAATTTGCGGGACGACCAGCAATCGCGACGGCGTTTCCTGACCTACGCCACGCATGACCCCAGACAGCGCGCATCGAAGATAATGCCGCTGGTTGCAACAACACGTGGAGACTCGAGGAAATGGGGATGCCTGCCAGTGGGGACAAGCCGCGCCGTCGTCGATGGTTGCGCTGGCTGCTGGCGCTGGCGTTCCTGTTCCTGCTTGGATCCGTGCTGCAGGTCGGGATCCTGCGTTTCGTCGATCCGCCGTTCTCGACGTTCATGGCGATCCGGCAGTTCCAGGCCTGGAAAGGCGGCGATTGGGGCTATCGTTCGGCGCATGCATGGCGTGATCTCGAAGACATCTCCACGCATCTTCCAGTCGCCGTAGTCGCGGCGGAAGACCAGAATTTCGCCGCCCATCATGGCTTCGACCTGAAGGCGATCGAACAGGCGCGCGAGCAGAACGCGCGAGGCCGCAAGGTGCGCGGCGCCAGCACGATCAGCCAGCAGCTCGCCAAGAACCTGTTCCTGTGGAGCGGTCGCAGCTGGCTGCGCAAGGGCATCGAAGCCTGGTACACGTTGCTGATCGAAACGATGTGGCCGAAGGCGCGCATCCTCGAGTTGTATGCGAACTTTGC
>JALYOU010000064.1 GCA_030856725.1 Pseudomonadota bacterium | reverse complement strand
ATTGCCAGCTCGAACTCGCGCGGCGCGGCGTCGCCTGCGCGCCATTGCAGGAAGGCCCTGGCATACGGCGCGACTTCATCGCGCAAGGTGTCGAGTTGCTGTTGCCCCAGCGGGCCGCCTGGCAACCATGCCTGCGCTTGCAGTCGTGTGTGCAACTTGTCGTCGTCGCAATCCCCGTCGAGCAGGGCCGCGAACACCGCTTCCTGCAACTGCTGCCGCTGCAACCCGCGTCGCGGCATCACCAGCGGTTCGTGGTCATCGATGGCTTCGCTTTCGCCGGCTTGCCGCAGGTCGAGCCGCTGGCGCAGGAAAGCGCGCGGCGGATTGAGCAGGAAGGTTCTCAAGTCATCGAGACTGACATCGCTGCAACGCGTGAGCGCAGGCAAAGGCGCGGTGATCCAAGGCGTCGTTGCAGTTCGCTCCGTGGTGTCACCTCGCAACGATGGCAACCAGCTCGCGCGATAACTGAAACGCCGCAGTTCGGGTGCGGCGTCCTCATCGATGGGCGCGCCGAACGCAGCCGGCGAGAACGGCTGCAAGGCGTGCCGCACCGGCAACGCGGCGCGCGCGGCATCGGGATTGGCGTGGTAACGCGCCGCGACGTCCAGCAGTTCGCTCACCAGCACCGACGGTTCACGCACGCTGCCGTCGCGCGGATCGGCGCCGAGCCAGCTCACATAAAAGACGTCGGACGCAGCGGCGAACAGCTGCAGGAACAGGAAGCGGTCGTCGTCGCGCAGGGAGCGATCGCCGTATCGGCGCTTGGGCGTGGTGAGTTCCATCGCCAACCGGTTGAGCCCAGCCGAGGGATCGCGACGCGGGTAGTCGCCGTCGTTCACGCCAAGCACGCAGATGACGCGGAACGGCAACAGGCGCATCGGCACCATGCGTCCGAAGCTGGTGCCGCCGCTGAGCAGCGGCGCACGTGTGTCGGCTTCGGCCAGTACGCTGCGGAAATGCGCACGCACGATCTCTGGTGCGATCTCTCGCGTGTAATCCGCGGCATCAGCGGCGTTGCGGAATTCGGCAATCGCTGTGCGCAGCCGCGCCAGTGTGTTCTGGTCGGCCTCCTCGCTCGGACGCGTGGGCATGGCACTTTCCAGCAGGCCAAGCAGGCGCTCGCCCCAGGCCTGCGGCGTGGCCGGCTGCGCGAGTTCATGTGCATGACGCTGCAGCAGGCGCACGCGACGCAACAGCAGGTCGAAAGCGTCGAGCGCGCTGCCTTCCAGTGCGGGCCACGGCGCGATGTCGCCAAGCATGGCGTCATCGCCGGTGGCCGCGCCCAGCAGCAGGCGCTCCAGCGCGAACTGCCACGTGTATCCATCGTCGTGCGGCGCATCGTGCTGCGCGCGATGCGCGGCATCCAGCCCCCAGCGTGCGCCCGCGCTGGCCAACGTCGCACGCAACGTGTCGAAGGTGGCGAGGTCGAGCCCGGTGTGCTCGGCGAGCGCGGGCGTGGACAGGAGATCCAACGTTTCGTGCAGCCCGAAGCGCGACAGCGGCAGCGCCAGCAGTCGCAGGAACACGTCGGCCAGCGGCTCGGCGGCAAGCGGGCTGTTGTCGGCGATGGCGTACGGGATGAACTCAGTTGCGCCGCGCGTACCACCGAACACGGCTGCGATCGCGGGCGCATACAGGTCGATGTCCGGCGCCAACACTGCGACTTCGCGCGGCTGCAGTGGCGGATCGAAACTCGGGTCTTCAAACAAGGCACGCAACTGGTCGTGCAGCACTTCGATTTCGCGCTGTCGCGTGTGGCAGCTATGGAATTGCAGGCTGGCGTCGCCCGTGTCTACATCGTTGCGCCAAGGCGTGCGCGGCACAGGGTTGCGGTCGAGCAGATCGCGTTGCAGTTGCTGCAGCAGACCCGCGCCGTGCGGCTCGGCGTACGCAGGAATTTCGCCCGAGGGATGCACCACGTCGTAACCGCCCAGCACCGCCATGAAATCGCGGCCGGCCGCACCCCAGGCCTGCAGCAGCGGGTTGTCGCTGCTGAAAATCGTGCTGTTGAAGAGCGTGCTGCTGACGAGCATGTCGTCGGACGTCTCTTCCGCCTGCAGGCGTTCGCCGAGCGTGCGCAGGTCGCCCCAATACTTGCGCGTCGGCGTCGGCAGGTAGAAATGCAGCAC
>JALYOU010000107.1 GCA_030856725.1 Pseudomonadota bacterium | reverse complement strand
ACCTTCACCGATCTGGGCACCACCAGCTTCGCGTATCCGTACGCGGAATCGGTCATCGCCACCGGCGCGCCGCTGCGCAACCTCGGCCAGAACCATGCCGGCGTGATGGGCCTGGTCAACGGCCAGTTCCGTCCGAACGACTCGGTCACCCGGGTCAGCCTGGCGTACTCGCTGGTGCAGAGCCTCGGCCTGCAGGCCCAGGCCACAGCGTTCAACGGCCCGCTGACGGCGTTCTATGACGGCAAGCGCATCGCCGTCGACGATGCGGCATCCATCGCACCGAGCCTGCGCGGTTATGTGCAGCTGGCGCTCGACCAGGGCCTGATCAACGCGCGCTTCACCGTGACGCAGGGTCCGTTCGACCTGGCACCGACGCTGCACGCGCACTTCGACCCGGCCAAGCCGGTGACCCGCGCCGCATATGCGGTGGCGGCAAGCCGTTACCAGCCGGTGTACCAGAGCGTAGAAGACTGATTCGACTGATATAAAACGGAACAGGGGACGGCCCGGAGCGATCCGGGCCGTTTTTTTTGCCTCTTCATCCGACACGACATCAGCATTCATAGGCTGGGTTGGCGTCATCAACCCAGTGATGCGTGATGCTACTGAGATGTAATCAGCCCAGCCTACGGAATGGAAATAGCCGGCGTGCGGCGGAACATGAATTCCCTGTCGAGCGCAGTGCCGACCACAAATTCGTACTCGCCTGCGTATTCGAATCCGCGCCGCGAGTAGAACCGCTGCGCCGCAAGATTTTCCGACCACACGCTGATCCACAACGTGCGCGGGCCGTCACGTTCGAGCCAGTCCAGTGCGACCTGCAACAACTGGCCACCGACGCCGCCGTTCTGTTCGCCGGGCAGCAGATACAACCGCTTCAATTCGCCGTCGCGCTGCGTCGCCTGCGGATGCGGCAGACCGCACGGCCCCGCCGCTGCATGACCAACGGCTTCTCCATCACGTTCCACCAGCCAGATCGCATAGTCGGAATGCGACAGGATCGTGTGCTGGCGCTTGACCGAATGGTGTTCCTGCAAAAACGCCTGCAGGTCTTCGTCCGAATACAAATGGCCGAAGCCTTCGACGAACGTGCGCATGCCGATGCGCGACACGGCCTCCGCATCGTCGGGCGTGGCGCGGCGGATCCGCAGGTCCACGGCTAGACCTTCGCTTCCTTTGGACGCACCGAGACATGCACTTCGGCCAGCTGCTTGTCCGGAATCGGCGACGGCGCGGCCGTCATCAGACATTGCGCGGTGGTGGTTTTGGGGAAGGCGATCACGTCGCGGATCGATTCGGTGCCGGCCATCAGCGCGGCGATGCGGTCGATGCCAAAGGCGATGCCACCATGCGGCGGGGCGCCGTAGCGCAACGCGTCGAGTAGGAAGCCGAACTTGCCTTCGGCTTCTTCCTTGCCGATGCCGAGCAGTTCGAACACCGCACTCTGCATGTCGCTGCGATGGATGCGGATCGACCCGCCGCCGATCTCGTTGCCGTTCAGCACCATGTCGTAGCCGCGCGACACCGCGGTCTTCGCATTCGCGCGCAGGTCGGCGATATCATCGACGGCAGGCGCGGTAAAGGGGTGATGCAGGGCGACGTAGCGCTGTTCCTCTTCGTCCCACTCGAACATCGGAAAATCCGTCACCCACAGCGGCGTCCACGCGTCGCTGACGAGATTCATGTCCTTGCCGACCTTCAGGCGCAGCGCGCCCATGAAGTCGCTGACAGTCTTGTACACGCCTGCGCCGAAGAACAGCAGGTCGCCGCTTTGTGCATTCGTCATGGCGATCAGCGATTGCAGGGTCGCATCGTCGAGGAATTTGGCGACCGGCGAATTGACGCCTTCGCGTCCTTTCGCGCTGTCCTCGACCTTGATCCACGCCAGCCCTTTCGCACCGTACTTCGCGGCATGCGCACCGTAATCGTCGATCTGCTTGCGCGACAGCGTCGCGCCTCCAGGCACGCGCAACGCCGCGACGCGGCCTTGGTCGTGATTCGCCCAGTCAGTGAACACCTTGAACTCACTGTTCCTGACCAGTTCCGCCACATCGACGAGCTCGAGGTCGATGCGCAGGTCAGGTTTGTCCGAACCGTAACGCCGCATCGCTTCTGCATACGTCAGCCGCGGAAACTCGGCCGCGAGCTCGACTTGCATCACTTCGCGAAAAACGGTGCGGATCATCTCTTCCGTCGCGTCCTGCACGTCGCGTTCCGACACCCACGCGAATTCCATGTCGAGCTGGGTGAATTCCAGTTGCCGGTCCGCACGCAGCGCTTCGTCGCGAAAGCAGCGCGCGATCTGGTAGTAACGATCGAAGCCCGCCACCATCAGGATCTGCTTGAACAGCTGCGGCGATTGCGGCAGCGCGTAGAACTCGCCCGGATGCATCCGCGCCGGCACCAGGAAATCGCGCGCGCCCTCGGGCGTGGCCTTGGTCAGGATCGGCGTCTCGATGTCCTGGAAATCGCGCGCGTCCAGCCAGCGGCGCAACGCCTGCACCAGCTTGATCCGCGTACGCATCATCGTCTGCATCTCGGGGCGGCGCAGGTCGAGATAGCGATAACGCAGGCGCGATTCCTCGCCCGGATTTTCGTGCGCGTGGAACGGCAGCGGCTCGGCCTTGTTGAGCAGCTCGATTTTCGTCGCGACCACTTCCACCTGGCCGGTCCTGATCTTGTCGTTGACCGCATGCCGCGCGCGCACGACGCCGGTTACCCGCAAACAATCCTCGTAACCGACATCCGCGGCTGCGACGACCACATCGGCATTGCCGGCGGTCTCGGCATCAGCCTCGGCCACGATCTGCACGATGCCTTCGTGATCGCGCAGGTCGATGAAACACAAGCCGCCAAGATCGCGGGTGACGTCGGCCCAGCCGCATAGCGTGACGGCCTGTCCGATCAACGCGGCGT
>JALYOU010000376.1 GCA_030856725.1 Pseudomonadota bacterium | reverse complement strand
GCCGCCATCGCCATCGCCGTGACCCCGCGCGAAAAACGCGGCCGCGCCAAGACCGGCCTGATCCTCAACGGCATCGTGATCCTGGTCGCGATCGTGCGGCTGAACCTGGGCGGCGGGATCATCTGAGCCATCGCCATCGCAGGCCGGGACCATCCCTGCGGTGAATCATGTTGTCGGAGCGCCGGAAGTCGCGACAGCTTTTCCTGAAATTGACTGAAAGAATCGCGACTTCCTTCCGTCGCTCCCACAGAGGCGGTGCATGCGTTGCATCACGCATCGGGCGGCCAATAACGCGGCGTAGAATGCCGCCATGACCTACCCCTACTCCCGCCCCCGCCGCATGCGCCGCGACGACTTTTCACGCCGGCTGATGCGCGAGACGGTGTTGACCGCCAACGATCTGATCTACCCGGTGTTCGTGCACGAGTTGTCCGCGCGCCAACCCATCGCTTCGATGCCGGGCATCGAACGTGTCGGCATCGATGACCTCCTGCGCCTCGCCGAGCAGGCCAGCACATTGAAAATTCCCGCGCTTGCCCTGTTTCCGGTCACCGCGCCCGAATCGAAATCACTGGATGCCGCCGCCGCGTGGGCCGACGACGGGCTCTGCCAGCGCGCGATCCGCGCCCTGAAATCACGGTTCCCGGACCTGGGCGTCATCACCGATGTCGCGCTCGATCCCTACACCTCGCACGGGCAAGATGGCCTCGTCGACGACAGCGGTTACGTCACCAACGACGACACCGTCGACGCGCTGGTCAAACAGGCGCTGTCTCACGCCGCCGCCGGCGCCGACATCGTCGCGCCCAGCGACATGATGGACGGCCGTATCGGCGCGATCCGCCAGGCGCTGGAGGAAGGCGGCCACGTGCACACGCGCATCCTCGCCTACAGCGCGAAGTACGCCTCGAGTTTCTATGGGCCGTTCCGCGACGCCGTCGGTAGCGCCGGTGCGCTCGGCGGGGGCAACAAGTACACCTATCAGATGGACCCGGCCAACAGCGACGAGGCGCTGCGCGAAGTCGCGCTGGATCTCGACGAAGGCGCCGACATGATCATGGTCAAGCCTGGCCTGCCGTATCTGGACATCGTGCGCCGGGTGAAGGACGAGTTCGGCGCACCGACCTTCGTCTACCAGGTCAGCGGCGAGTACGCGATGCTGAAGGCGGCCGCGCAGAACGGCTGGCTCGACGAGCGCGCATGCATGCTGGAATCGTTGATGTCGATCAAACGCGCAGGTGCGGATGGCGTGCTGACGTATTTCGCGTTGGATGCGGCCGCGGCGTTGCAGGAGATGCGTGGTTAACTCGTTCTGCCTGGTAGGAGTACTACAGGCAACCGATGCATCGAGTGGCCCTGTCCAGCGAACTCAAGGAGCAACGATGAGCAAGCATTACGCAGTCTTCGGACACCCGGTCGCGCACTCACTGTCACCGCGTATCCATGCCGCCTTCGGAAAGCAGACCGGCATCGCCGTCGATTACACCGCCATTGATGCAACGCCCGAGCAGTTCGGCGATGCGTTGTCGGCGTTCGCCGACAAGGGCGGCGCTGGCGCCAACATCACGCTGCCGCTGAAGCAGACCGCGTTCGCGCTGTGCGACGACGTCACCGAACGCGCGCGGCGCGCCGGCGCGGTCAACACGCTGGTGCGCAACGGCGACTCCTGGCACGGCGACAACAGCGACGGCGCAGGACTGGTTCGCGACCTCACCGGACGCCACGCGCTGGACCTGCGCGCGCGGCGCACCCTGCTGATCGGCGCCGGCGGCGCGGCGCGCGGCGTCGCACCGGCATTACTGGACGCGGGCATCGCCGATCTGTTCATCGTCAACCGCACGCCCGAGCGCACCGATGCGCTGGTCGACAGCCTCGGCGAGCCGGGCCGCGTGCATTCGCGATATCTGAACGACCTGGCCGCGCTTGGCGAATTCGATTTGATCATCAACGCGACCTCGGCCGCGCGCGATGGCCGCCTGCCAGCATTCCCCGCATCACTGACCGGCCGTCGCACTGCTGCGGTCGATCTCAGCTACGGCGAGGCGGCGATTCCATTCCTGTCATGGGCCCGCGCGCACGGTGCGCACGACGCGATCGACGGCCTCGGCATGCTGGTCGAGCAGGCCGCGGAAAGCTTCGCGCGCTGGCACGGCGTGCGGCCGGAAACCGACGCGATCTACGGTGAATTGCGCGCGGGACACGATGCACTGGTCACCGCCGACTGATGCAGTGCCGCGATGGCTGCGGGGCGTGCTGCATCGCGCCGTCGATCACTTCAGCGATTCCCGGGATGCCGTTTGGCAAACCCGCGGGGGTTCCTTGCGTGAATCTGGACGACGACTATCGGTGCAGTTTGTTTGGGCAACCGGAGCGGCCTTCGTTCTGTGCATCGCTGAAACCAGATCCCACGATGTGCGGCCCATTACGCACGGAAGCCTTCGCGATCCTGGACGCCCTGGAAATCGAAACCAACCCACACCTTTCGCAAGCACGCCTGTCGTAGGCCTCCCAAACGGCGGCCCTTTACTCTTTTGGGAGTGGCGACGGCATGCCGTCTTGGAACTCGCGACCTTGCGTTGAAGTTGTCGCGAGATCTTGTGGGAGCGACGGAAGTTGCGACTGTCGATGAGTAGTCGCGACTTCCGGGCGACGGCATCCCGTCGCCACTCCAATAGCAGACCCTTGGCGCGAGGCCATTTCTACAAGGCGCTGTGCAGGTA
>JALYOU010000368.1 GCA_030856725.1 Pseudomonadota bacterium | reverse complement strand
TGGGGGATCACGTTGAAGGCGATCTGCACCGGATACACCTCCGGCGGTATCGGGTTGAAATTGAGCAGCCCAGCGGTCTGCTTGCCCAATTCTTCAAGCGCCAGACGGCCCGTGCCGGACACCGACTGATAGGTCGCGATGTTGATGCGTTCGATGCCGGCCTTGCGGTGGATCGGCGCCAGTGCGACCAGCAGTTGCATGGTGGAGCAGTTGGGGTTGGCGATGATGCCGCGCGGGCGCTGGCGGATCGCGTCCGGATTGACTTCGCTGACCACCAGCGGCACGTCGTCGTCATTGCGGAAGGCGGAACTGTTGTCGATCACCACCGCGCCGGCGGCTACGAACTTTGGCGCGTATTCTTTCGAGGTCGAACCGCCCGCGGAGAACAGCGCGATGTCGACGCCGGCCGGATCGAATGTCGCCAGATCCTGCACCACGATGTCGCGATGGCCGAATTTGACCTTGCCGCCGGCCGAACGCTCACTGGCCAGCGCGACCAGCTCGCCGACCGGGAACTTGCGCTCGGCCAGGATCGACAGCATCACCTCACCGACCGCGCCGGTGGCGCCGACGACCGCAACCTTGTATGTCCTGCTCATCTGCATCGATTTCCGTTCATTGGATTGTCTCCGTGTTTGCCGATCGCTCTTCGTAGGAGCAGCTTCGCTGCCCCTACAGTTCATTTGTTATGTGGGAACGCGCGGCTTCACCTCGCCAACGTCCCCGCACTGCGCGCGATGCCGCAACGCCTGGTCCATCAGCACCAGCGCCAGCATCGCCTCGCAGATGGGCGTGGCGCGGATGCCGACGCAGGGATCGTGGCGGCCGGTGGTGACGATTTCGACGTCGGTGCCCTGCACGTCCAGCCCTTGCGTCGGCAGGCGCAGGCTCGAGGTCGGCTTGAACGCGATCGAGCACACCACCGGCTGTCCCGTGCTGATGCCGCCGAGAATCCCGCCGGCATGGTTCGATGCGAAGCCCTGCATCGACATCACGTCCCGATGCACGCTGCCGTGTTGGGCGACGCTGGCGAAACCGTCGCCGATTTCCACACCCTTCACCGCGTTGATCGACATCATCGCCGCGGCAAGTTCCGCATCGAGCTTGCCGTAGACCGGCTCGCCCCATCCCGGCGGCACGTTGTCGGTCTGCACGGTCACGCGCGCGCCAACGGAATCGCCGGATTTGCGCAATGCGTCCATGAAAGTTTCAAGTTCGCCTACCTGCACTGCGTCCGGCCAGAAAAATGGATTGGCATCGACGGCATTCCAGTCGAAGGATCGGGGCGTCACGTCGCCGATCTGCGACAGGAAGCCGCGTATGGCGACCCCGTGTTTTTCCGCCAGCCATTTTTTTGCGATCACTGCCGCCGCAACGCGCATCGTGGTCTCGCGCGCCGACGAGCGGCCGCCGCCGCGCGGGTCGCGGATGCCGTACTTGTGCCAGTAGGTGTAATCGGCGTGGCCCGGACGGAACTGTTCGGCGATCCGTCCGTAATCCCTACTGCGTGCATCGGTGTTGCGGATGAGCAGTGCGATCGGCGTGCCCGTGGTGATGCCCTCGTACACGCCGGAGAGGATTTCGACCTCGTCCGCTTCATGCCGCTGAGAGGTATGTCGCGTTTTTCCAGTGGCACGGCGGTCGAGATCACGACGGAATTCTTCTTGCGTGATCGCGATGCCCGGCGGACACCCATCGATCACGCAGCCAATGGCTGGCCCATGCGATTCGCCGAACGTAGTCACGCGGAACAGATGCCCGAAGCTGTTCACTTGCGCGCATCCGCCAGCTTGGTGATGCGCTTGTTGTGCGTGACGAGGTCGGCGCGCTCGGCGACGAACACACCCATCTGCCCGACCTTGAACTCCACCCACGCCAGCGGCAGTTCCGGCAGGAGCGCGCTCAGGGCGCGTTCGGATTCGCCGACTTCGCAGAGCAGCAGACCGTGCTGGGTCAGGTGCAGCGGCGCGTCGCGCAGGATCTTCAAGGCGAGATCGAGGCCGTCGTCGCCGGCACGCAGGCCGAGTTCGGGCTCGAAGGAATATTCCTGCGGCAGCGCGTCGGTTTCGTCGTTGGTGACGTATGGGGGATTGGTGATGATGAGATCGTAATGCTCGCCCTGCAGGCTCGAGAACAGGTCGGACTTGAGCAAGCGCAGGTTGTCGGCGTGCAGGCGCTGCTGGTTTTCCCGCGCGAGCGCCAGCGCGTCGTCGCTGATGTCGGCGGCATCGACATGCCACTCCGGGTTGTAGTGCGCCGTGGCGATGCCGATGCAACCTGAACCCGTGCACAGGTCGAGTGCGCGCATCACTTCGCGCTCGCCGAGCCACGGCTGGAAGCCGGTTTCGATGAGTTCGGCGATCGGTGAACGTGGTACCAGCGCGCGCGGATCGCTTTTGAAACTCAGTCCCGCGAACCAGGCTTCGCCGGTCAGGTAGGCGGCAGGAATGCGTTCCTCGATGCGGCGCAGAAATAGCGTGAGCACTTCCTCCTTCTCCGCCAGCGTCAGCCGCGCCTGCCCGTACACCGGGCTTAGGTCGTGCGGCAGATGCAGCGCGTGCAGGGTCAACTGCGTGGCTTCGTCCAGCGCGTTGTCGTAACTGTGGCCGAAGGTCAGACCGGCCGCGTTGAAGCGGCTGGCGCCGTAACGGATCAGGTCGATGATGGTCCGCAGTTCGGTGGACACGGCGTGGCTGCGCTGGAAAAGGTCGCGAATTATAGCGTTCGCGGCCGTTATCATGAGTGCGCTGCGCTCCCGCACGTCATGACCAATCCGCATATGTTCAATCGCACGACCGGTTTCATCATCGTTGCCGCGCTCGCCGCCGGGCTGGGCCTGCTGGCATCGAAAGCATTTTTCTCCGGGCGCGATGACGGCACGCAGCTGGCGATGCAGACGGTGAAACTGTTCCCGCAGCCACGCGCCTTGCCTGCATTCGCATTGCGTCAGTCGGACGGCACCCAACTGGCGCTGGGTGAACTGGCCGGGCACTGGACGGTAGTGTTTCTCGGCTTCACCCATTGCCCCGACATCTGCCCGACGACGCTGGCCGAACTTGCACAGGCGCAGAAACGATGGGCCGCCCTGCCCGACTCGACGCGCCCGCGCGTGTTGTTCGTGTCGGTTGATCCGGACCGCGATACGCCGATGAAAACAGGCGAATACGCGCGCGCATTCCACCGCGACACGTTGGCGGCGACGGCGGATGTGCCGGCGCTGGAATCGTTTGCGAAGTCGATGTCGATGGTGTTCGTGAGAGTGCCTTCCGAAGCGGGCGAACCTGAAGCCGGCACACCGGCAGATCGGTACAGCGTCGATCATTCCGCGTCGCTGGCCGTGCTGGATCCACAGGGAAGGATGGCGGGTGTGATCACACCGCCGCTGTTGCCGAAAGCGATCGCTGACGATTTGATTGCGTTGACTTCGGCCAAGTGAGCTGACTGGCGCAGCTTCCGCGAGGCAATGCTTCTCCAACGAAAGTCTTAATAATTGTCGTCATCCTCGCGGCTTTCAACAGCGAAGCTGGTCAAGCGGGGACCCATGGATGCCAAAGACCCTCGATCTAAAAGTCCTTGGATGACCAACCTTCGGTTGTTGAAAATACCGTCCTCACGGGATTGACGATCAAAATCAACTTCAGACCTACGCTAGGAAAGGCGGTCGAGCACGTCAACCAACTCCGGCGCCAACGGCGCGCTCAACACATAAGGCGCCTTGCCGCCCTCCAGCGCGAATTCCAGCGACGCGGCATGCAGGAACATCCGTTTCAATCCGAGTTGTTCGCGTAGCCGTTTATTGATCGCCGCGTCGCCGTACTTGTCGTCGCCCGCCACGGCATGGCCGATATGTTGTGAGTGCACGCGAATCTGGTGGGTGCGGCCGGTTTCGATGCGGACTTCGCAGTAGCTGTGGCCGCCTTTTCGCTCAAGGACGCGGAAGTGGCTGAGGGAAGGTTTACCTGCTGCGTTGACCTGCACGTGGCGCTCGCCGCCCTGACGCAATCCGATGTGAAGCGGTGCATCGACGGACATGGTGCCGTCGGGCATTCGACCGACGAGCAGCGCCAAGTAGCGTTTCGCGATGCCGCCCTCTTCGCGCATCAGTGCCTGCAGTTCGGTCAGTGCGGAAC
The DNA here is from genome assembly GCA_030856725.1 of Pseudomonadota bacterium. GTDB lineage: Bacteria > Pseudomonadota > Gammaproteobacteria > Xanthomonadales > Xanthomonadaceae > JALYOU01. The sequence continues at coordinate 1,092 of JALYOU010000368.1, read as the reverse complement.
GCTTCTTGGCGATGACCAGCAACCCGGAGGTGTCCCGATCCAGTCGATGCACCAGTTCCAGCGACTCCTTCGGCCGCAGTGCACGCATCGTCTCGATCGCGCCGAAGCTGATCCCGCTGCCGCCGTGACTGGCGACGCCGGAAGGCTTGTTCAGGGCCAGCAGCCGCGCGTCCTCGAATACGATCGCCGCGTCCAGCGCATCCATGAACCCCTGCGGCGGCGTGCCTTTGTCTCCGGTTTCGTCGAGCTGGATCGGCGGAATTCGGACCTGGTCGCCACCTTCCAGCCGGCGTTCGGCCTTCACACGCCCACCGTTCACGCGGACCTGACCGGAACGCAGGAGCTTGTAGACAAGGCTCCGCGGCGCGCCTTTCAGGTAGCCCAGCAGGAAGTTGTCGATCCGCTGGCCGTCGCGATCCTCGTCGATGCGTACGGTGTGGGCAGAGCCCGCGTTGCGGGATGGGACGTCTGGGTCGGGCATCGGCACTCTTGCTCTGTTACACTCGCGGAGCGAGATAAGGGTTTGATTTCGTTGGAAGTTACCCGGGCCGAAAGCCCGCCTTCCGCGATTCCGGTTCAAGTGCGCGACCACTGCCCTCGGGGCAGATCAATGTTAGCGCGGCTGATCGGCAAATCCGGACATCGCCCGGTGTGTCAGACACTGGAGTGAAACATGTCCCGCGCGATCTGCCCGGCATTTATTTGCCAAACGAGTCGCCGGCCTTACGAAACATTTATGAACAAGCGCTCCCGCGGCATGCCGTGGTGTTGAAGCGCTGGAACAGCATGACGGCTACGGCGCGCTTGTCGCGACGCAGCGTCTGGTGGCATCCAGAGGCGAAACGTCCACGGCGTTCCGCGTGCAGCAGCGCGCGAGGAACGCACTATGAAACGCATGTTGATCAACGCGACGCAGGCCGAAGAGCTGCGCGTCGCCATCGTTGATGGCCAGTCCCTGTACGACATCGATATCGAACAGCCGGCCAAGGAACAGAAGAAGTCCAACATCTACAAAGGCCGCATCACGCGGCTTGAGCCTTCGCTCGAGGCCGCCTTCGTCGAATATGGCGGCGAGCGTCACGGCTTCCTGCC
>JALYOU010000195.1 GCA_030856725.1 Pseudomonadota bacterium | reverse complement strand
TTCCGCCGGGCCGGCGCCAGCAGATTCCCGAACAGCGATCCGGCGATCAACGCCAGCAGGATGTTCAGCGCCGTCATCAGCGCTTCCTGTCCGGCGGAGAAATCCTGCTGCTGCATCAGCGTGATCAGCCCCCGCAGGCTGGTGCTTCCCGGCACCAGCATGATGATTCCCGGCACGCGGATGATCGCGCCGGGGCGGTTGGCCCATCGTGCGAAGCAGTTGCCCGCCACCGTCAACGCCAGCGCGCCGAGAAACACGCCGACGGCGCTGCCCCACGCCAGTCCGCCGAACCGGGAGATCAGATAACCGGCCGCGGCTGCCAGCATGACAAGGCCGTAATCGCGCCGGTGCGCGCGGAACAGCACCGCGAACGCATAGGACGCAAGAACCAGCGCCACGCCTTCCACCCACACTGGCTGCGGCCGCAGGTTGCGCACGTCGGGTTCGATGCCGAGCAACTGCGCGACCGTCAGCGCGAGCATCGTGCCGATGGTCAATTTCAAGATGGTCGTCAGGGCGCCAGCGAAGCGGGCGGTCCCCGAGACGAGATGCTGCGAGGACAGTTCGTTGACCGCGTTGGTCAGGCCAAGCCCGGGCAGCAACACGATCAGCGCGGCGATGATCACCGTGTTCAAGTTGAGCGGCCCGATGAATGCGGCCACCGTGATCGCGATGAGCCCGGCGAGCATCGCCGCCAGCGCATCGCTGGCTTCCTTGAGCAACGGACGCGTCGTGGACAGTTGGTCGAGTGCGCCGATACACAGCCCCGCGGCACCCGCCGTCCCGATGTCGAGCCACGGCAGCCGCAACAGTCCCGCCACCGATGCCGCAATCAGCCCAAAGGCGAACACCTGCATCGCACGCCAGCGGCGGCTGGGATGTCCGTCCAATGTCTGCAACGCGGCTTGGCCACCGGCCAGATCCAGTTCGCCGGCCATCACCGCCTCGGCGATACGGTCGGCTTCGCTGAGTTTGTACAGATCGGTCTGACCCGGCGCCAGCCGGATCACGCGCGTGGTGTCGCTGTCGCCAGGCGGCCGCGCGGGATCCTTGAACGACAGGATCATGCCGGTGGGATTGGACCAGACTTCGCATTCGACCTTGAGCGTCTGCGCGACCGACATCAGCGCGCCTTCCAGCCGCTGCGCGGTGGTGCCGTAGGCGTGCAGCCGCCGCGCCATGTCAACGACGAAATCGATCCTGGCCGCATAACGCTCGCTGGCGGGAGTGAACAGTGACATGCCGGTGCCGTTCCTTAGGGTGTACAGGATCGCATGCGTGCAGTGGCTTGCCGGCATTCCGGAATCAACAGATGGAAGGCAGAATGAAATCAGGCCACGACGATGGAACATCGCGCCGTGTGCGTAATGGCACTCAGTCGCGATCGGGCGCGCCCAGCGGAAAGAAGTGGCGATAGGGACGTGCTTCATCGACCGCACGTGCGAACGCCACCATCACAAGCCCACCCGTGCAAAACCCCTTACGCTGTACCCTCGCCGCCCGATGAGCCGTATGCCCGCAGCCAGCCACAACGCGCCCACCGCGACCGTCGACGACAAGGACGGCGGCACGCTGCGCCTGTCCGGCCGCTGGACGCTCAACCATGCCGGGACGATCAGCGAACAGCTGCGCGAAGCGCCCAAGGGCGTGACGACCGTCGATGCCAGCGGCGTCGACCGGCTCGACACGCTCGGCGTGCTGCAGCTGATGCGTTACGCGCGCCGCAACGAGCTCGAATTCAGCACCTTCGTCTTCGAGGACGACCACCGCGAGCTGGTCGCCGCCATCGAGGATGTGGCCGACGACCGGCCCAAGCGCAAGAAGGATTACGGCTTCGCGGCTGCGCTCAGCCGGCTGGGTTTCACCGTGCAGGACAACTGGAAGGAAGTCCTGGCGTTGATCAGCTTCTTCGGCGAAACGCTGTCCAAGCTGGTCCGCATGGTCAAGGAGCCGCGTCGGTTCCGGTTGAAGCCGACGGTTTTTCACATGGAACAGGTCGGGCTCGATGCGGTGCCGCTGGTCGCACTGCTCTCGTTCCTGGTCGGCGCGGTGATCGCGTTCCTGGGCTCGACGATCCTGCAGGAATTCGGCGCGGAAATTTTCGTGGTCGAGCTTGTCAGCATCGCCTTTCTGCGCGAGTTTGGCGTGCTGCTGACCGCCATCCTGCTGGCCGGCCGCACCGCCAGCGCATTCACCGCGCAGATCGGCGCGATGGTCAGCCGCGAGGAAGTCGATGCGATCCGCACGCTGGGCCTGGATCCCGTCGATCTGCTGGTGATCCCGCGCGTGCTGGCACTGCTGGTGATGCTGCCGCTGCTGACTTTCATCGCGATGATGGCTGGCCTCGCCGGTGGCCTCACGGTCGGCGCCTTCAGCCTCGACATTCCGCCGCAGATGTACCTGGGGCGCACGCAGGACACCTTCGAGATGAAACACCTGTTCGTCGGCTTGTCCAAGGCGCCGGTGTTCGCAGTGGTGATCGCGTTGATCGGTTGCCTGGAGGGACTGCAGGTGGAGGGCACCGCGCAGTCGGTCGGCGAACGCACGACCTCGAGCGTGGTGCAGACGATTTCGCTGGTGATCATCCTGGATGCGCTGTTCGCGATCTGGTTCATGTACATGGACGTGTGAGCATGCCGCCGAACGAAAAAAAAACGCGCAAGGACGACAAACCGATCATCAGCGTGCGCGGTCTTACCAACCGCTTCGGCGAACAGGTTGTGCACGAAGGGCTCGATCTGGATGTGATGCGCGGCGAGATCATTGGCGTGGTCGGCGGCTCGGGTACCGGCAAATCGGTGCTGATGCGTTCGATCCTCGCGTTGCGCGTGCCGGACGAGGGCGAGATCGAAGTGCTCGGCGTCGATGCGCGTTCAGAGGATCCGGCCGATCGCAACCACATCGAGCGCCGCACCGGCGTACTGTTCCAGGACGGTGCGCTGTTCTCGTCGCTGACCGTCGGCGAGAACGTTCAGGTGCCGCTGAAGGAACACCATCCGGACCTGTCGGATTCGCTGCGCTATGAACTGGCGCTGCTCAAGACCAAGCTCGCCGGGCTGCCCGCCGACGCGCTGAACAAGCTGCCATCGCAGCTGTCCGGCGGCATGCGCAAGCGTGCCGGCCTGGCGCGCGCGCTGGCGCTGGACCCGCCGCTGCTGTTCCTCGACGAGCCCACCGCGGGCCTGGACCCGATCGGTGCGGCCGCCTTCGATGAACTGACGCTCACCCTGCAGCGGGCGCTCGGGCTCACCGTGTTCCTCATCACACACGATCTCGACACTCTGTACGCTATCTGTGACCGCGTTGCGGTGCTTGCGGACAAGAAGGTCCTCATCACCGCACCGATTGAGGAGGTCGAGAAGTTCGACCATCCGTGGGTGCAGGAATATTTCCATGGTCCACGCGCGCGCGCCGCGCAAAAGACCACCGGAACGCGTGATGAAAAAGAGCGTCCGCGTGACGTGCCGGACAAAGCTGCAGATGAGGCGCTGGATGAAAACCGACACGGTTCATTGAAACAAGACGAAACAACCGCAACACCGCCTACGAAAGCACCGCCTACCAAAGCACCACCCGCAAAAGCACCGTCCGTGAAAGCACCGCCCGCGAAGGGAACTGATTGATGGAAACCAAAGCCCACTACGTCCTCATCGGCGCCTTCACCATCGGCGTGGCGATCTTCGGATTGCTGTTCGCGTTGTGGGCAGCGAACTATTCGTCGGAAAAAAGTTTCCGCGACTACCACGTCGTGTTCAACGAAGCGGTCACCGGCCTCTCCGAAGGCGGCGTGGTGCGCTACAACGGCATCAACGTCGGCACCGTGGAGAGCCTCGACCTGGTGCCCAACGATCCGCGCAAGGTCATCGCGCTGGTGCGGCTGGAAGCAAATGTGCCGATCAAGACCGACACCAAGGCCAAGCTGTCGCAGGACGGCCTGACCGGACCGGGCTTCATCCAGCTCACCGGCGGCAGCCCCGCCGCTCCGCCGCTGGTCTCGGTCGACAAGCGCGAGATCCCGGTGATCCAGACCGAGTCGTCGGCCCTGCAGAACATCGCCGACACCGCCAGCCGCATGGTCGACCGCATGGACCAGATCCTCAGCGAGCAGAACGTCAAGCGCATCGAGAACACACTGGAAAGCATCGAAGGCATGACCGGCGCCATCGGCGACCAGCGCGAGGACCTGCGCGCGCTGATCATCAATGCGCGCGAGTCGACCGAGTTGCTGGAAAAAACCCTCACCACCACCAACCGCGCGATCAGCGACATCGACCGCGAACTGGTGCAGGAACTGCCACAGTTGATCAACAAGCTCGACGGCACGCTGACGAAGATGGATTCCGCCGCCAACGGCGCCGACCTGATCCTCAACGAGAACCGCGCGGCCATCAGCAGCTTCGCCAACGATGGACTCGCGCAACTCGGCCCCACGCTGTCGGAATTGCGGGAACTGATCGGCGACCTGCGCCTGATCACTGACCGTCTCGAAGGTGGCCCAGTCGGTTACCTGTTGGGCCGCGACGCACCCAAGGAGTTCGAACCCAAATGAGCAGCCTGCCTGGAATGCGTGATCGAAACCGCCTGCCGGCGCGGGGAATGCTCGCAGCGCTCGTACTCGGCGCGATGCTGCTCGGCGGCTGCTCGCTGATTGGCGGCAAGAAAAACACGACCACCGTCTATGCGCCGGATGCGCGGGTGCAGGCCGACCCGACATGGCCCAGCGTGCAGTGGCAGCTCTCGGTCAGCCGCCCCACGACACCGCGCACGCTCGACAGCCTGCGCATCGCGGTGCGGCCGGTGCCGGGCGAACTGCAGGTCTACAAAGATGCAGGCTGGTCCAAGCCGCCGGCCGATCAACTGCTGGACACCGTGCTGCGGGCACTCGAGGATTCTGGAAAGATTCCGGCCGTCGCACGCCAGGGCAGCGGCATTACCGCCGATTACAAACTGATCATGGACCTGCGCCGCTTCGAAGCCGATTACGCCGGCGCGGGCGTGCCTGCGGCGACGATCGAAGTCAACGTCAAACTGCTGCATGCGCGGGACCAGGACGTGGCCGACGCGCGCACGTTCCTGCTAGCGGTGCCGGCCAGCGGTGTCGACGCGGCGCAGGTGGCGCAGGCGTTCGAGCAGGCGCTTGGGACGGTCTCGCGCGATGTTGCGGGCTGGGTGTTGGCGACCGGGGAGACGCATGAGCGCGGCGCGATGCATCAAGGGAGAAAGGCGGTCGAGCGTCGTTGACGGCTAATTTCTTGAGGGCGGGGTTTCAATCAGTCACCCCCTTCTCTTCATTCCCGAATCCCTCAAACGACAATCCTGCGAAACGTCAGGTTGATCCGCGCTCCGACCGGTTTCGCAGTCCGCGGCAAGGCATGTTTGTAATGACGCTGCGTCTCGTCTCTCATCAGCAGCAGACTCCCGTGCGGCAATGCCAATGCCAGGGTTTCCTCACGCCTTGATGCCTGATCGAACGGCTCGCGGGGCTGCACGACGGCAATCGACTTTTTCCTGGCATCGCGTCGCTTGAATACGAACCGCCGCGCAGCGCCCAGGCTCAAAGACGCGATCACCGGCCGCGGCCCCAGCGCCGCCTCGCTGTCGCTGTGCCAAC
>JALYOU010000356.1 GCA_030856725.1 Pseudomonadota bacterium | reverse complement strand
CGCCAGCGATACGTGGCTGCGCGGCGACAAGGCGAATCCGAACAACCCCGAGTGGCGGCAGAAGCTCGAAACGCTGATTGACGAAACGCGGTTCAGCGCCGTGATGGACAAAGCCATCGCCGCCATGAGGGCGGACGCATGAGCATTTTCGACCCCGAAAACTCGATCCTCAAAATCCTGATGCTTGACGGCGCGTCGTACTGGCAGGTCTGCGAAAGCATCTGCCCGGATGACTTCTCGCCGAAAGGCCGCAAGCTGTTCGAGGCCATCGCCACCGAAATCCGCGAAGGCAGGCCGTGTGACTCGGTGACGCTCGCTGACAAGCTGGGCGACGACTTGGGCATGTACGCCTACGACATCGCCAGCAACACGCCGGGGCAGGTGGGTAACGTCGCCGTGTACGCGAAGATGCTCAGCGAAGCGGGCGAGGCCAAGCGCGTGCGCGAGGCTGGGCAGCGGATCGCCGTTTGTGGCAGCTACAGCGACGCGCAGGCGTTGCTTGCACAAGTGCGCCCCATGCAATCGGCGCGGATGAAAACCGCAGAAGTCGGTTTGGGCGAAATGCTCGTGTCGATGAAAGCGCGTTTTGCCGCCGAGTCCGTGGTAACGGGTACACCAACCGGACTTGCCTCACTGGACGAGATCACGGGCGGCTGGCAGGAAGGCGACCTGATCGGTTTGGGCGGTTCTACGTCGATGGGCAAGACGGCGTTTGCGTTGCAGTCTGCGCTGGCCTCGGGTCGCTGCTACTACGCCAGCCTGGAGATGATGGCCTCGCAGTTGTACGAGCGCGTGGTAAGCAACATCGGTCACGTTCCGTATCGCTACATCCGCTTCCCACGCGAAGCGCCGGACGAGTTCGTGCAGAGCGGCGGCCTGCTGTATCAGGCGATTGCAAAAGCGAAGGTGCTGCCGCTGATCGTTGACGACCAGCCCGGTTTGACGGTCGAGCAAATCAGCGCCCGCGCTCGGCAGTTGCACATGGTCGAGCCGTTGAAGCTGATCGTGGTGGATCACCTAAACCTCATCAAGCGCCCGCGCAAGAACGGCGCGTCTGAGTTGGGTGAGATTGCGATTGCGCTCAAGAATCTGGCGAAAGACTTGCGCGTGCCGGTGATGGTGTTGGTGCAGTTGAACCGCGACAGCAAGAAGCACGAGGACAAGCGCCCGGAGCTAGAGGCGTTCCGCGACTCGGGTGAGATTGAAGAAGCACTCGACACCGCCGTGATGGTGTACCGCGACGAATACCACAACACCGAAGGCCCGCTGAAAGGCTATGCCGAGTTCATCGTGCGCAAGCAGCGCCAGGGAGAGCGCAACGTCACCGCGTGGGCCAAATCCTACCTTTCGCAGATGCGATTCGAGACTACCGATGCGCCAGAACGACCCGCTGCAAATGTTTCAGGCGATGACGGCAACCGAAGTTTCAAGGCGCGTTTCGGAGCGCGAAACCAACCGCAACAGATTTCCGTGGCTGGCCGCTATGACTGACCGACTCGGCCCCGATTGCAAGCTCGTATGGGCGCAGGACGCTAACGGCGAGATTGGCAAGCGCCCGGTGCTTGCGCGTGGCGAGATGGAAGTTAGCGCGGAGATGTACTGCGCACTGGACGACCACTACCGGGCTTGCCGCATCGGCCCGTATGCGGGGAAGGGCAAATGAGCGAGCGCACCGACTGGCAGGAAGATGGCACGTCGCGGATGACGCGCGAGCAACAAAAGTTGCTCAACGCGGCGTGTGGAGACTTGGCCGCGCAAATCATTTGGCACGACAACGCGAGCCTCACCAAAGACGACTGGCGGCACACGATTGCCGCAGCGGTGCTTGGCATCCGCATGATCCGCGCGATCAATACCGGCGAGGGTGGGCCGGGGCTAATCATGCTGGGCCGATCCAGTCTGGACTTCACGCGGACGCAAGCCACGAAAGCAATCCGCATGGCGTTCGACATCGGCGACAACCCCGAGGATCAGGATTTGCACGTTGCGCCGGTTCGCTGGGGGCCAATCGTGACGCTGGCGCGGTATGTGGTCATGGATGAGATGGCCGCATGAAAGCCAACGTCCGCGACTTCGCAATCCGTGAGCTTGGCTGCACCGCCTGTTTCATGGATGGCGTGCCGTATCCGGTGCAGTGCGACAAGCATCACTTGAACGAGGGCGACCAACCGGGACGCAAGCGCCGGGGCGAGAAGTTCACGGTGGGCCTGTGCGGATGGCACCACGTCGGGACGCCTTTCATGTTTCACACGGCGGACGAGTGCCGCGAGGCTTACGGCCCTAGTTGGCATCGCAACAAGGTCGAGTTTATTCAACGCTACGGCGACGGCGATGCGCTGCTGGCCGTGCAAAACAAGAGGATCGAGCAATGGCAAACGGGGACGTTGGGGGCGTGAAAACACAACCGCGCTACACGAAGGAATCACTACGCACGCAGCTTGTCATGGCCGCGAACCGGATCATCTCCGACAGCTACGACATCGAACTGCTCGCGTGGGATGCGGAGAATACGCGGAAGGCGCGGGAAGAACGCTTGCGAAACGACATGATGAACGATGTGGTTGCGGTCGGTCCGCCGCACGATGTGCTTTTCGTTTTCACCGATCCGCCGCAGAGGAAAGGAAAGCTGGAGGAGTTCCTATGGAATTACTTGCCGGACAGCTTAGTGGAGACAATTGTCATTGCTGTGATTTGGGGGCTTGCTATTTGGGTTTTGATGGCGGTGTTCGCATGAGCGCGTTGGACAGTTTCACCTTCGCTGACGGGATGACAACCGCACGCCAGCTACGCAAGACAGTCACGGTATACAGCGAAGGGATGTTGCAATCGGCGCTTGAGAGCGGATGCAAGTCCGTTTCCGATGTTATGGCGTATTTGGCAAACCGTGATTCCGAGATGCGACGCCAACATATTCTGAAATCAAAGAGGGGTGCGCGAGCATCTAAGGCTGTGACTCGTCGGATATTGGGGGTCCGACCATGAGGCGGATACCCGATATGGGCACTGCAATGCCCAATACGGTCATGCGGTGTGCGTTGTGACGATCCTTGGCATCGACCCCGGAACGCATGAGTCGGGCTACTGCCTATTTTTAGATGGCAAGGTCATTACTTCCGGCGTCATGGGGAACGACGACTTGTTGAAAGTCGTTGCCGATGACAACAGTGACGTGCTCGCCATCGAGAAGATCGTCAGCTACGGCAGCGCGGTCGGGCAGGAAACTTTCGATACGTGCGTTTGGATTGGCCGCTTCATGCAGGTGTGGGGCCATCCTGACGACGTGATGCTGATCCCTCGCAGGATGGCGAAGAAGCAAGTTTGCGGGCCGGGCAAGTGGGGCGACCCCGACGTGCGTGCGGCGCTTATCAAACTGCTAGGCCCACAAGGCAGTAAGAAGGAACCCGGCCCAACCTACGGCGTTAAGTCGCACGCATGGTCGGCGCTGGCAATCGCGGTAACGGCAGCACACGCGCACTAAG
>JALYOU010000189.1 GCA_030856725.1 Pseudomonadota bacterium | reverse complement strand
GCGCTTGTCCCGCCTGCGCGGGAATGACGGCTGAAAAACCAGGGTGGGCTCTCAGGCCCATCTGCAGCCGACTTTGCGCGACTGGCATCTCGTGCCACCATCGGCCACCAACCCGCCGCCCGGACCCGTCGATGAGCACACCCCAGCCCGTCCCACAACTGACCTTTCGCGCCGTCGTGCTCGCGATCGTCCTCGCGATGATCCTTGCCGCGGCGAACGCATACCTCGGGTTGTTCGCAGGTCTCACCATCGCGACGGCGATTCCTGCGGCAGTGGTGTCGATGGGCGTACTGCGGCTGCTCGGCGGCGGCACCATCCTCGAGAACAACATCGTGCAGACGGGCGCGTCGGCGGGCTCGTCAATCGCTGCCGGCGTGATCTTCACGATTCCGGCATTGATCATCCTCGGTTACTGGGACGATTTCCGTTACTCATGGGTGCTCGCCATCGCCGGTCTTGGCGGCCTGCTCGGCGTGCTGTTTTCGGTACCGCTGCGACGCACGATGATCGTCGAGAACCCGCTGCCGTTTCCCGAAGGCAAGGCCGCGGCCGAAGTGCTCAAGGCCGGCGACAATCCCGGACCCGGGCTGAGGATCCTCGGCGTGTCGGCCGTGGTTGGCGCGGTGGTCAAACTCGCCGCGGCCAGCGGCCTGCGCATGATCCCCGACACCGCCGCCGGTGCGGGCTTCTTCGGAAAATATCTCGGCTATCTCGGCACCAACCTGTCGCCGGCGCTGCTCGGCGTCGGCTACATCGTCGGCCTCAACATCGGCATCGTGGTGCTCTCGGGCAGCCTCCTGTCGTGGCACATCGCGATTCCGATTTACCACGCGTTCTTTCAGTCGGCCGATCCCGCGCTGGCCACGCAGATCGCCGGCGCCAGCGCGGAAGATGCCGCGTTTGCGATCTGGTCGACCAAGATCCGCTATCTCGGCGTCGGCGCGATGCTGATCGGCGGCGTGTGGACGCTGTTCTCGCTGCGCAACTCGTTGTTGTCCGGTGTGCGCAGCGGCATCGCGGCCGCGCGCAAGGGCGCCGATGCCAACCTGCCCGAGACCGAACGCGACCTGCCGATGAAATGGATGCTGATCGCCTTGGTGATTTTCGTGATTCCGCTGCTGCTGTTGTACCAGGCGATCGTCGGCAACTGGGGCGTGAGCATGACGATGGCGATCATCATGATCGTCGCCGGATTCCTGTTCGTGTCGGTCTCGGCGTACCTGGCGGGTCTGGTCGGATCGTCCAACAATCCCGTGTCCGGCATCACCATCGCCACGATCCTGTTCGCATCGGTGGTGCTGATGCTGCTGCTGGGGCGCGAGTCGCCGATCGGCGCGGTCGCCGCGATCATGATCGGCGCAGTGGTGTGCTGCGCGGCAGCGGTCGGCGGCGACAACCTGCAGGATCTGAAAGCCGGGTACATCGTCGGTGCGACGCCGTGGAAGCAGCAGCTGATGCTCGGCATCGGCGCGTTTTCCTGCGCGCTGATCATGGCGCCGGTGTTGAACCTTCTCTCGGAGGCCTATGGCATTGGTGCGCCAACGCCGGAGCATCCGAATTCTTTATCGGCGCCACAGGCCACGCTAATGGCATCGGTTGCGCGCGGCATGTTCGGTGGTGAACTGCCGTGGGGCATCATCGCGATCGGCGCGGGCGTCGGTGCGTTGATCATTCTCATCGACGAAATATTGAAGAAGCGCGGCGCGAAGTTCCGCGTGCCGGTGCTGGCTGCCGCCATCGGCATCTACCTTCCACTCGAACTGATGGTGCCGATTTTCATCGGCGGCTTGCTTGCTTATCTGGTTGAACGCCGCCACGGCATGGTCGGCGCCGACGACGATGCGCGCGATCGCCTGCACCGCCCCGGCACCTTGTTCGCAGCGGGTCTGATCACGGGCGAAGCGTTGATGGGGATCGCGATTGCGGTACCGATCGTGCTGACCGGGCGCCCCGACGCTTTGGCGCTGGCGCCGAACCTGCAGTTCGGTGAGGTACTGGGTCTGGTCGTGCTCGCGCTGGTCGCATGGCTGCTCTATCGCACCGGTGCAAAATCCAAGCCCACCGTCGGCGATGTCGAACCCGGGCCGATGTGAGTTCGGGGGCGACGGTCGCACGCATTTGCAATGAAAATCATGCGATTGACTTCCGCATCTAGTAAGAACCAAGGTTCCTTTGGAGTCGCCATGAATATCCGTCTAGCCATCCTGCCCCTCGCCCTACTGCTTGCGCTGCCAGCCCTCGCGCTCGCCGAACGCGGCTTCGAGATCCGCGATCTCGCCAAACTCGAACGTGTCTCGTCTCCAGCGTTGTCGCCCGACGGACGCAAGGTCGTGTTCGCCGTGCGGCAGGCGGATTTCGATGCGAACAAGGCCAGCAGCAGCCTGTGGATCGAGGACCTGTTCGCACGTGACGCCGCGCCGCCGACACGCCTCACGCCCGTGGGCTGGAACGTCAATTCACCGGCGTTTTCAGAAGACGGCAAGTCCATTTATTTCCTGAGCGCCAAGTCCGGCACGCAGCAGCTGTACTCGATTGCGGTTGGCGGCGGCGCGCCAAGGCAATTGACCAACCTTGCCGGCGACGTCGGCGGCTACAAGGTGTCGCCGGATGGCAAGCGCGTCGCGTTGTCCGCCGAGGCCTTCGCCGATTGCAAATCCGATTTCGCCTGCAACAAGACGCGCCTCGACGCGACCGGCGCGAAGAAAAGCAGCGGCGTCGTCTACGACCGCATGTTCATCCGCCACTGGGACACGTTCAACGACGGCCGCCTGAATCGCGTGTTCGTCGCGGATCTGCCCTCCGGCAAGGACAAGGCATTGACCGCCGTGACCCTGGTCGGCGGCGACATCATTGGCGATGTGCCATCGAAACCGTTCGGCGACACCAGCGAATTCGCATGGTCGCCCGATGGCGGCAGCTTTGTCATGAGCGCACGCACGGCCGACCGCGCGGAGCCGTGGTCGACCAACTTCGACCTGTTGCAGGTCGCTGCGGACGGCAGTGGCACGGCGAAAAACCTGACCGCGTCCAACCTCGCCTGGGACACCGGCCCGGTGTTCAGCACCGACGGCAGGACGTTGTACTACCGCGCGATGAAGCGCCCGGGTTTCGAAGCCGATCGTCTTGCGTTGATGGCGATGGATCTGGCCAGCGGCACCACGCGCGAAATCGCGCCGAGGTGGGACAGCTCCGCCGACGGCATCACATTGTCGGAAGATGGAAAGACCATTTACACGACCGCGCAACACATGGGCGAACATCCCCTGTTCGCGGTGGACATCGAGAGCGGCGGCGTCACCGAGATCGTCGGCGACGGTTCGGTTTCCTCGTTCGAGCTGGCAGGCGAAACACTGGCCTTTACCCGCAACACGCTGCAAGGCGGCGACGAACTGTTCGTCGGCGGCATCAATGGCGCGCCGGTACGCAAGGTAACGCAGAACAACATGCAAGCGTTGAAGGACGTGAAGTTCGTCGCGTTCGAGCAGTTCAACTTCAAGGGCTGGAACGGCGACACCGTGCACGGTTACGTGGTCAAGCCGTGGAATTACGTCGAAGGAAAAAAGTATCCGGTGGCGTTCCTGATCCACGGCGGCCCGCAGGGCAGCTTCAGCAATGGCTGGAGTTATCGCTGGAATCCGCAGACGTATGCGGGGCAGGGCTATGCGGTCGTGATGATCGACTTCCACGGCTCCACCGGTTACGGGCAGGCGTTCACCGATGCGATCTCGCAGCATTGGGGCGATCGTCCGCTCGAGGACCTGCAGAAGGGCTGGGCCGCGGCGCAGAAACAATATGCGTTCCTCGACGGTGACAAGGCGTGCGCGCTCGGCGCAAGCTATGGCGGTTACATGGTCAACTGGATTGCCGGCAACTGGAATGAGCCTTGGAAGTGTCTCGTCAACCACGACGGCGTCTTCGACCAGCGCATGATGGCGTACAGCACCGAGGAACTGTGGTTCACCGAATGGGAGAACGGCGGCACCCCTTACGACGTGCCGAAGAATTACGAGAAATTCAACCCGGTCAACCATGTGTCGAAGTGGCGCGTGCCTATGCTGGTGATCCATGGGCAGCAGGATTTCAGGATTGCGGCTGAGCAGGGCATCGCCACGTTCACTGCGTTGCAGCGCCGCGGCATCGAATCGAAGTTGCTGTATTTCCCCGATGAGAACCACTGGGTGCTGAAGCCGCAGAACAGCGTGTTGTGGCATGACACGGTCAATGCGTGGCTGAAGGCGCATATCGGCAATTAGGGGATTTTCTGACACGCAACAGAATGGACGGGACCAACAGCAGCTACTACAACCTGCACCAGCGACATGTGCGGCCCGGGCTCCTGCTTTCAGCGACGCGCACGCGCGTGCTTGCGCGTTCAAACCCTAAACGGAAAGTCACCAATGCCTGTTGAACCCAACACCGCCTTGATCACCAACGACGCCGTCGTGCTCGGCCTGCTGGCCGTCACTCTCGGGGTCGTGTTCTGGACCGCGTCACGCCCGTCAGGGATCTGGCACAAGTTCTACACTTATATCCCGGCGCTGCTCATGTGCTATCTGCTGCCGGCGATCTACAACTCGATCGGCCTGATCGACGGCGAGGCGTCCGGGCTTTATCCGATGGCGCGCGACTACCT
>JALYOU010000336.1 GCA_030856725.1 Pseudomonadota bacterium | reverse complement strand
CGGAACTGCGGCCAGCAAGGCCAGCCAGGGATTTGGCTGGCGCCTGCAGAACACCAGCGTGCCCCACATCAGGACGCTGGCGCAGATGAAATTCACCCAGTAGATGCTGCCGCCCGACTTGGCGGCGAGCCAGTTCAGCCCGTAGTAGCCGGGATCGCTCCCGCCGAGGATCTCCAGCAACCCGGTGCGCGCCGCATCCTGGAAATGCGGCAGATACACGAACCAGTCCCCGCCGACTTCATGGCGAAAGCCCATCAGCACGGCGAACACCGCACCCACCGCAAACCAGGCCGCAGCGGCCTCGCGCTGGGGCAGACGCCCGGGCACCAGCAGCGCCCAGGCGGGGATCAGGAACATCAGCCAGAACGGAATCACCGGCGCTCCCCGTCGCTGTGTTCAAGCCAAGCCTGGAACATCAGCACGGACCACAGGCGATAACCGTTAGAGGCGCCGCGCAGGTGGCGGTCCCATGCCTGGCGGATCGGACGCGGATCAAAAAAACCTTCGCGCATTAGGCGCTCTTCCGCAAGCAATGCCTCGGCCCACTCGCGCAGCGGGCCGCGCAGCCAGTGATCGAGGGGGATGGCAAAACCCATCTTGGGGCGTTCGACCAGCGCGCGCGGGAGGTGACGGTCGAGCAACTGCCGCAACAGCCATTTGCCCTGCCCGTTGCGCAGCTTCATCGACATCGGCAGCGACCAGGCGAACTCGATCACGTCGCGGTCGAGGAACGGCGCGCGCGTTTCCAGCGACACGGCCATGGATGCACGGTCGACCTTCGCCAGGATGTCGTCGGGTAGGTAGGTCAACCCATCCAGCGCCATCATGCGCGCGACGGGATCGCGCAATTGCGGCCATCGGGAACGCTCGTCCAGCAGATTGGGCGGCATGTGCCCGTCCCGCACCATCGCGGCGGCCTGTGGCCATTCAGACACCAGCGAAACATAAAGATCATCCATGCTCCGCGCCGCACCCAGGCGCGCGCCCAGCTTGTGCATCTTGTCCCCGGGCAACGCGACGCCGGCGCGCGCAGCGTGGTGACCGAACATGCGATTGATGTGGTCCGCGGGCAGCGCCGTCAACGCCGCGCCCAATACACGCCGCGCGGCCTGCGGCATCCAGCCGATGCGCGACCAGGTTTTCGGCCCCAGCACATAGCGGTTGTAGCCACCGAACAGTTCATCGCCGGCATCGCCGGACAAGGCGACGGTGACATGCTGCCGCGCCATCTTCATCACCAGATGCGTCGGCAATTGCGAGGAATCGGCGAAGGGCTCGTCGTACATCGTCGGCAGTTGCGGAATCAGTGCGAGCGCGTCTGCGCTGCCAAGGCGCAGCTCCGTATGCACGGTGCCTAGATGCGCAGCGACGGCCGCGGCGTGCGTCGCCTCGTCGTATTCACGCTCCTCGAAGCCGATGGTGAAGGTCCGCACGGGCTGCGTGCTGTTGGCCTGCATCAGCGCGGTGATCGCGCTCGAATCCACTCCACCCGACAGCAACGCGCCCAAGGGCACATCGGACAACATCTGCCCGCGCACGGCGTTGCCGAGAAGCCGTTCCAGTTCATCGAGAGCTTCGGTTTCGGAGCCGGCAAAAGGTTGCGCGGTGCCATGCTCGGCGACGGTAGCCAGCGACCAGTACGCCACGGGTTCGACTTCGCGCTGCGCGCTGCCGATCCTTAGCCACGTTCCCGGTGGAAGCTTGCGGATGCCCTCGTAGATCGAATAAGGCGCCGGTACGTGGTTGTGCCGCAGCAGCAACGCCACTGCTCCGCGGTCGACGGATGCATTGAACGACGGATGCGCGCGCAGCGCCTTGAGCTCCGAGCCGAACAGGAACGTATCGCCCTGCCAACCGTAGTACATGGGCTTTTCGCCCATGCGGTCGCGCGCCAGCCACAAGGCGCGTTCGCCGCGATCCCACAGCGCGAGGGCAAACATGCCAACAGCAGCTTTCAACGTACCTTCCACGCCCCACGCTTCGATGCATGCCAGCAGCGTCTCCGTATCGGAATGGCCACGCCAAGCCGGGGCGGCTTGTTGTGCATCAAGCATCTGCCTCAAAGCGAGATGGTTGTAGATTTCGCCGTTGTAGACCAGCACCCAACGGTCGCTTGCCGAGGCCATGGGCTGATGCCCGGCTGCGGAAAGATCCAGAATCGACAACCGGCGATGGGCAAGCGCGATACCCGCATCCGCATCGACCCATACGCCTTCATCGTCGGGTCCGCGATGTTGCAGGCGCGCAGCCATCCCCCGCGCAGTTGCGTCGAACTCGCCGCGGTCCGGCGACCTGGTGATGAAACCGGTCAGTCCGCACATGGCGCGACACCTTGCGGATCTTTTCGATCACGCCTTGGCGCTGCACGCCCGCGCTCGGTCCGCATGTGTTTCATTGCCGATAGCCCAGCGCACACCAGAACGGCGCCGCGTCGGAAAACACCACGTCGCGCAAACCGGAGGCACTGAGCATGGCGAAAATCTGGTCTTTGGTGAAACGCCGTTCCAGAGGCGTGCCAAAGCGGTCCCGCGAATCGGTGCGCATCGTGTAGAAACTCTGGTTGCGGTAATAGGACAGGGGAATCGAGTCCACCCGCAACCCCAGTCGTTCGGCAAGTCGCGAGACCTTCGCCAAGGGAAAATATACCAGCGCGGCAAGTGTGTCCGTCACTGCATGCTTGAGCGCGGGCGGCAATCGGCAGACGCCGCGACGCAGGACGTCCGAGGCCTTCCACACGCCGCGAAATGCCGCGGAACGATTGTCGAATGCGTAATAGAGATACATCAGGAACGGCGCGCCCGGCTTGAGCAGCGTGACGCAGGAACGGATCGCCGCGGCCGTGTCGGGCACGTGATGCAGCACGCCCAGCGAATAGCCGAAATCCTGGCTGCCCGCGGGCAAGGGCGCGTCGTCCACCGACGCGAGATGGAATGTGACATTGCCTTGCCCGGCCAGCGCCCTGCGCGCCGTGTCCAGCGCGGCGGACGGGTCGATGCAGTGCAGATGACCGACCCTGGGCGCGACCAGCCGGGCCCAGCGTCCGGAACCGCAGCCCATGTCGAAGCCGGTCGCATCGTCAGGCAGCGCCGACCAGGGAAAGATCGAAAAATAATCGTCGAAAATCTTGCGGGCTTCCTCGTCGGACAGTGCCGACTGGTCGAAGCGCGACCATTCATCGCCGAAGCTCTTCACCGTTGCGGGATCGAGATTCTGCTTCATGGCGTGGTGGCATCCGGACTGCGAGGCCGCGCAGCGTGGCAGGACGCGTCGTCTTTCGCATCAATGGAAATCCCCAGGCTTGCAAACACACGATCCCATCGCGCCAGCGTGCGGTCTTCGGAAAAATCATCCTCCGCGTAGGATTTGCCGCGCGTGCCAGCCTCACGCCGCGCCGCTTCATCGCCCAGCAAGCGCTCCAGCATGGGCAACCAGTCCGATGCCTGCTGCACACTGTAGTCCATGCCTGCCGCCCGCATCGCGCGCTCGTAGGCCGGCGATGCCGACGTCACCACGGGCATGCCCATGCGCCAGAACAGCAGCAGCTTGTTTTCGGGCTTGCCGGCCGCGAACGGGTCGTCCAGCGGCAGCGGAATGACCGCTAGGTCGCAGGAACAGATGATCTGGGCGCAATCGTTCTCGTTCCACGCATGGAAGCGCGCTTCCGGCAGCAGGCGCTGCAACTCCTGCAAGGTATCGGTCT
>JALYOU010000315.1 GCA_030856725.1 Pseudomonadota bacterium | reverse complement strand
GCGGCGCATTGCCTTCGCCCGGATGCGGGAATAGCTTTTCCGCGATATCAAGCAGTTCGCGCACGCCCGCTCCGCTGCGCGCGGACACGAAGCACACCGGCACCAGATGGCCTTCGCGCAGACACTGCTCGAACGCGTCGTGTAGTTCCTGGCCGCTCAATCCGCTTTCTCCGAGATCCAGATAATGGTCCATCACCGTCTCGTTGATCTCGACCACCTGGTCGATGATCTTCTGGTGCCAGTCGCCGACGGGACCGAGGTTGCTGTCGCCGGTCGATTGCCAGAAACAGTCGACCACGCGTTTGCCGCCATCGGCCGGAAGGTTGAGCGGCAGCACTTCGTTGCCGAAGGATTCGCGCAGGTCATCGAGCAAGGCGCCCAGCTTGGCGCCCGGATGGTCGATCTTGTTCACCACGATGACGCGGCACAGGTTGCGCGCCTTGGCATGTTCCATCATGCGGCGCGTGCCGTAACCGATGCCGGTGTCGGCATCGACCACGATCGCGACGGTTTCGACGGCGGCAAGCGCCGACAAAGTCGGTCCGCGGAAATCCGGGTAGCCCGGTGTGTCGATCAGGTTGACATGAATCCCAGCGTGATCGGTGCTGGCAATGGCGGCATCGATGGAATGCCCGCGATCCTTTTCGATTGCATCGAAATCCGACACCGTGCTGCCGCGCTCGATGGTGCCTGCCGCCTGGATCGCACCGCCGGCATGCAGCAGGGCTTCGAACAACATGGTCTTGCCAGCGCCGGGGTGGCCTGCGAGGGCCACGTTGCGGATCTGTTCGGTGCTGTACGACATGCGTCGTCCCTCCCGGTAGCGGCGGACATCCACCTTATCGCGCGGGTCGTGGAGAGGTCGCGTTGCGGTGCAGCAAAAATCCATTTCGCGTTGGCGGCTTGCTCTTCGTAGGAGCGGCTTCCGTCGCAAGGTCTTGAATTCAATGCATCGATCTGGCAACAGGCTCGCGGCTGAAGCCGCTCCTACGAAAAAGCCTCGGAAATTGACTTGCAGTCACGATGTTTTCCAAATCATTACGCGCCTGCGGGTAGGCTGGCCGCTTCTCACCAACCGGAGCATCGCCATGGGAATTTCACGCCACGCCAACGCGCATTGGGAAGGTGACCTCAAGAGCGGCAGCGGCAGGCTCAGCACGCCCGCGAGCGGATTGCTGGCGGATACGCCGTACGGCTTCAACAGCCGCTTCGGCGACCAGAAAGGCACCAACCCGGAGGAGCTGATCGCGGCTGCGCATGCAGGCTGCTTCACGATGGCGTTGTCGAACAAGCTCAGCGAAGCGGGTTTTCCGCCGAAGGCGCTGGACACGCGCGCGGAAGTCGATCTGTCGATGGAAGGCGGGCCGACGCTGAGCGCGATCCGGTTGAAACTCAAGGCCGATGTGCCGGGAATCGACGAAGCGAAATTCCGGGCGGTTGCCGATGATGCGAAGCAGAACTGTCCTGTGTCGAAGGCATTGAGTGCGGTGCCGATCACGCTGGAAGCGGAGTTGAGCAGTTCGTAGCGTCTCCAGTTCGTTCGTGGGCGGCAGGCCTGTAGTAGCGCCTCCTAGGCGCAAAGGGCTTTACAGCTAACACGATCGCGCCTTACGAGGCGCTCCTACAACCCTCGTGAGCCTGTCGGTTGGCTAAACGGAATGCATGCAGACCACTGAAACCTCTTCAGATTCAGCACGCCTTTACCCGGCAGGCCCCATCGTCTGCTTCGCGCCATGCCGGCGTCTGGAGTCAACATGAAACGCCTGACTGCTTCGATCCTTGCGCTCGGCCTTGCCGCTTGTGTTGGCACCGTGTCCGCACAATCCAACAACGGCTACTACTCGCAGCACGGGACCCCGACGCCCGACCGTTACGGACAGGGCACCTATGGCTCCAGTGCCCAGTATGACTACGCGCGCGTCATACGGGTCGATCCCGTGGCTGGTTCCTACAACAACTACCCAACCTCAAACGGCGCTTATAACAGCAGCTCGCAGCGCTGCTATCAACAAGACCGCAACGGCGGTTACGTTAGTAACGACAGCTACAACCGCGACGGTTATTCCAGTAATGACGGCTACCGAAACGATGGTTATCGGAGCGATGGCTATAGCAACGACGGTTATTACGGGCGCGACGACCAGTACCGCAGCGATGGCGGGTCTCAGACGGCACGCACTGTTGCGACCGTTGTCGGCGGAATCGCTGGTGCGGTGTTGGGCAGCAAGATCGGCGGGGGCAGCGGTTCGGTTGCGGCCTCCGCGATCGGTTCGATGGTCGGTGGCATGGCGGGCCGGTCGGTCTACAACAACACGCAGCGCCGGCGCGAGCCGCAAGGCGTGGTGACCGTGTGCGATCCGGTACCGGCCAATGGGCGCGCCTACCAATCGAGCAACTACCCATCTAACAACACCTACAACACACGCAACGGCGTCACCGCCTACGACGTGACGTATGAATATGCAGGCCGTCGTTACACCACGCGCACCAACTACCATCCCGGCGAGCGCATCCGCGTGCGCGTGGATGTACGCCCGGAGTAACACGCACTGACGGAGTGCACCCAGGCAAGACCAGAAAGGGACCGGCGACGGTCCCTTTTCTGTTTCGTCGAAGTCTGATCATCGTGCTGCGGCGCGCATGGCATAGTGACGC
>JALYOU010000313.1 GCA_030856725.1 Pseudomonadota bacterium | reverse complement strand
GTTGCATCCGAAATTTCCCTGATCGCTTTCCCTGTTCGGTAGTGCGCGAGTCCGACTCGTCGCGCAACCGGTCGAAAACGATGTCGCGCCCATCGGCGGAGACGTCAAAGTCACCGATCGAAAATCCGGGATCGAAGTCGGTCAACGGTCGTCCCTGCCCGGTTTGAATATCGACGAGCCAGAAATTCCGGTCATGTGCGGCGCCCTTCAGCACGATGAGGGAGTTGCCTCCGGGCATGAACACAAGGCGACGGGCGCCTCGCGGCAGGATGAGGTCTGGGAGGGTCCGGGGGCGCCCATCTGCCGTCAGCGCCTTGATCGCGAAGGTCGGGCCCGCGTCGGCACCATTGAAGATGAGGAAACGCCCATCCGGTGACCAGGCCGCGTCGCGGGAATAGTCGGCAGCGAAGGGTGCGGGTTGCGCTCCATCGGTAATACCGCGCAGAAGTTGGCGGGCATTACGGCCGCGAGTGGAATGGGTGGGTCGGCTTTCCCGTGTCTGGTCCAGTGAGCTGATTGGTGAAGGTCGCCGATAACGCAGCGGCGGCTTCGAGCGTGATACCACCAAGCTGTGGTTGCAGCTGGAATGGATGCATCACTGGACTTATTCGTTACCTGTGCGAAAGTTCGGGAAGTTGATCCCGGTCAGGGCCGCGCGGGCTGCGCGATGGCCTGATTACCACCGGATCGTTGCAGGAGTGCCGAGATGATCGAGTCTGACTTCGACTTTGCCTTGCATGCGTTGAGCGGCGCCACTGAATCGCTGGATGCCGCTGGTGTCGAGGTGTGTGTGCCGTCGCAAGACGGCCTTGCCGAAAGCGGGAGCGCGCCGATGAGCGGGAATGACGTACATGCGCGAGGTCGCCCCGCGGCTGGCGAGTTGCGCATGAATAACAAGCTTCCGTTGGTCCGTGCGGGCTCCGACCGTCCGGGCGCGCCGCGTATGGCGAACCCCTTGGCGATCGGTCTCGACCGCGACGGCGCAGCCCAAATCTCGTGCATTGCGGGTGTCTGCGGCGGAGTTACCGAATGACCCGACCTTCCTCACTCGACTACGAGCAACTGCTCGCCTGTGCACACGGCACGATGTTCGGGCCAGGCAACGCGCGACTGCCGCTGCCACCGATGCTGATGTTCGATCGCATCACCCATATCGCCACCGAAGGCGGTCGGCACGGTAAGGGCGTGATCCACGCCGAACTCGACATCCGGCCCGACCTGTGGTTTTTCGCCTGCCATTTCGAGGGCGATCCAGTGATGCCGGGGTGTCTCGGCGTCGATGCGCTGTGGCAACTGTCCGGATTCTTTCTGCCGTGGCTGGGTGAGTCCGGTCTCGGTCGCGCGCTCGGCGTCGGCGAGGTCAAATTCACAGGTCAAGTCTTGCCGGGGGCCAAACTGGTGCGCTATGAGATCGATATCCGCCGGGTAATGCGCGGCAAGTTGAGGATGGTGATCGCCGACGGTCGCATGCTGGTCGACGGGCGTGAGATCTACACCGCGAGCGATCTGCGCGTGGGTTTGTTCACTTCGACCGAGGGCTTCTGAAAATGGGCGACGCAGTCAACAAGCGTGTCGTGATCACTGGGATGGGCATCGTGTCGTGCCTTGGCAACGACCAGGCCAGCGTTTCCGCTGCATTGCGCGAAGGCCGCGCCGGCATCCGTCATGTGCCCGAATATGCTGAGCTGGGCCTGCGCAGTCAGGTCGCCGGCGTGCCGGCGATCGACCTGGAAGCGCAGATCGACCGCAAGCTCAAACGCTTCATGGGCGATGCGGCGGCTTACAGCTACATCGCCATGCGTGACGCCATTGCCGAGGCTGGACTCAGCGATGCACAGGTGCGCGACGTGCGCACCGGCCTGATCGCTGGCTCGGGCGGCGGTTCGGCGCAATGGCAGATCGAGACCGGCGACTTGCTGCGCAACAAGGGTGTGCGCAAGGTCGGCCCGTACATGGTGCCGCGCACGATGTGCTCGACGGCATCGGCGGCACTCGCGACTGCGTTCGGCATCCGAGGCGTCAGCTATTCGATTTCGGCCGCGTGTGCGACTTCGGCGCACTGCATCGGCGCGGGCGCTGACATGATCCGCCACGGCATGCAGGACGTGGTCTTCGCCGGTGGCGGCGAGGAACTGCATTGGGGCATGACCTCGCAGTTCGACGCGATGGGCGCGCTGTCCACCCACCACAACGACACGCCGCTGACCGCTTCGCGTCCGTACGACGCCGAGCGCGATGGGTTCGTCATCGCCGGTGGCGGCGGCATGCTGGTACTCGAAAGTCTTGAGCACGCACAGGGACGCGGCGCCAACATCCTGGCCGAGCTGGTCGGCTACGGGGTCACGTCCGATGGCGTCGACATGGTCGCGCCCTCGGGCGAAGGTGCGGTGCGCTGCATGAA
>JALYOU010000291.1 GCA_030856725.1 Pseudomonadota bacterium | reverse complement strand
ATGAAATTCTCACTGGCCAACGCACTTCGCCGCACCGCCGCCATTGCCGTGCTCGCGCTGCTCGCGGCCCCGCCGGTGTTCGCCGATGGACTCGTGCCGCGTGAGCTGGCGGCGGGCGAGTTCGAGTGGGCCCCGAAGCTGTCGCCACAAGGCGCGATGGTGGTGGTGGTCAGCCTGCCCGAGCAGCGCGCGCATGTGTATCGCGATGGCGTGCGCATCGGCGTGTCCACGATCAGCAGCGGCAAGCCCGGCAACGACACCCCGACCGGCGTGTTTCCGATCCTGCAGAAGAAGCGCTTGCACCACTCCAATCTCTACAACAACGCGCCGATGCCGTACATGCAACGGCTGACGTGGGATGGCATCGCGCTGCACGCGGGCAAGATTCCGGGCACGCCCGCCTCGCACGGTTGCGTGCGGCTGCCGCTGGAATTCTCCAAGCTTCTGTTCGACGAGACCGAGCACGGCATGCTGGTGGTGATCGCCGACGAGATGTCGCATGGCGCCGATGTGGCGTGGCCGGGCGAACGCGTGCCGGTTGATTACCTCACCGGACTCGCGCTCGACAGCGATCTGCCGACCCCACCAGCTGCAGACACGTTGGCCCAGTCATTCGCCGACTACTGAATAAAAATGTGGATGGCTTCAAGTTAATACGGCGTTATTCAGTCGAAAATTCAGCCTCGTGATGAAGATGTGCAGGTATGCTCCGACGCATGCCCCGTCTTCATCTCATCTTCCTCGCCCTGATTGCCGCCGCGCTGACGTCGTGTTCGGGTCAGGAAACGCGTCCCACGGCCGTGGTGCCGACGGTGATCGCAACGCCTCCGCTCGTCCCCACCCTGCCCGCTCCTGATCGCAACGCCGATCTGGTGCAGCGCTTGCATCGCCTCGCGCCCGACGCCGATCCCGGCGTGATCGCCCTGGCAGTCGAATCCCGCGCATGTGCCCTCAAGAGTGGCAACGTGCATGGCGGTTCGCGGATGGCGGTGATCGACTACACGCGTCCATCCACGCAGAAGCGCATGTGGGTGTTCGATCTCGACCGCAGCCAATTGCTCTACAGCGAACACGTCGCGCACGGTCGCGGCAGTGGCGAAAATTACGCCACCTCGTTTTCCAACCGCGAAAGCAGCTACCAGACCAGCCTCGGCCTGTTCACCACCAATGAAACCTATGTCGGCGGCAACGGCTATTCGCTGCGCATGGATGGACTGGAGCCCGGCATCAACGACAACGCGCGCGACCGCCTGATCGTGATGCATGGCGCGCCGTACGTGGATCCCGGACAGGCGCAACGGCAAGGCCGTCTTGGTCGCAGCTTCGGTTGCCCCGCAGTGCGCCCGCAGGTGGCACGGCAGGTGATCGATACCTTGAAGCAGGGGCAGATGCTGTTCGCGTATGCGGATGAGGCGACGTGGTTGTCGGGCTCGCGGTGGTTCGGGTGCAGTGGGCGCAATGCGCGGGACATCCTGGCTTCGGCGCGGAATGGGCGTGGCGGGAGTGGGAATGTGGTGGCTGCTGCGCATTGATTGCGCGCGCTGACGGCATATAAAGAGCCTCGCATTGCGGGGCTTTTTTTTATTTCTCAAGAGCAAAGCTTCCGCCTTCGGCGGGTAACTTTCTTTGTGCCAGCAAAGAAAGTTACCCGCGCTTCAGCGCGGAAGCTGTTGAGTTTCATAAGGGCCTGCGCGATCTGACACACCCCCCGAGGGGGGACCAGAGCTATGCCGCTTGCACGATCCGCAGCGGGTTGCTCCATTCGGCCAGCAATTCCGCTTCGCGTAATTTCGCCTTGTGCAGATGGGCTTCCTTGACGTGGCCGTAGCCGCGGATGTGTTCGGGGATGCTGGCGATATCGGCGGCGAGGTCGGCGTTGCCTGCATCGAGTTTCGGCAGCAGGCCTTCGATGGTGGTTTCGTAGTCGGCGATCAGCTGGCGTTCGCCCTTGCGTTCGGCGGTATGGCCGAAGATGTCAAGTGGGGTGCCGCGCAGGAATTTCAGTTTCGACATCAGCGCGAACGCACTGAGCATCCAGCCGCCGAACTCCTGTTTGATGAGCCTACCTTGCGCATCCTTTTTTGCAAACAATGGCGGGGCGAGGTGGAATTTCAGGGTGTAGTCGCCTTCGTACTGCTGTTCGAGTTTCCGCTTGAAATCGCCGCTGGTGTACAGGCGCGCGACTTCGTATTCGTCCTTGTAGGCCATCAGTTTGAAGAAGTAACGGGCGACGGCTTCGGTGAGGTCGGTGCTGCCGGGGGCTGTGGTTTGCTCGGCAGTGCGGATTTTTTCGACGAAGTTGGAATAACGTTTGGCGTAGGCGGCGTTCTGGTAGTTCGTGAGGAAGGCGATGCGGCGGGAAATAAGTTCGTCGAGGGAGCGCGACAGGCGCAAGTCGTCCAAGGGAAGGAATTCGACGTTGCTTTGTTCTCCCTCCCTCATCCGCCCCTGCGGGGCTCCTTCTCCCGGGGGCAGAAGGGAAGAAGCGGCATCGCCGCGCGCTGGTAGATGTCGCAACTCATCTTCGCGGCGGGTTGCCGACAACGCATCGGACAAACCAGATTCGTGGCCTTCTGACGGACGCGGCGCGAGCATTGGCAATTCGTGCGGCGTGGTTTCGGCGGCCGTCGGTGCGTTGCGAATCAGGCCGGCTGCTTCGTTGACTGCCTGCAGATTGACGACGGCAAGGCGTCCCCAGGCAAACGCCGTCTTGTTCATCTCGACGGCGGCACCGTTCAATTCGATCGCGCGCATCAATGCATCGAGCGCGATCGGCACCAGCCCCTGCTGCCATGCATAGCCAAGGATGAAGAGATTGCTGCCGATGGCGTCGCCGATGAGCGCCATCGCGATCTGCGTGGCATCCACCAGCAACGGTTCGCTGCCGCCAAGCGCAGTGCGCACGGCGCTGATGATGTCGCTGGCCGGGAATTCCATGTCCGGGCGCGTGGTGAACGTGCCGGGCATCGCTTCGTAGGTGTTGAGCACGACCTGCGTGCGCTCGGCGCGGATCTTCGACAGCGCCCAGTAATCGTTGACCACCACCATGTCGCAACCGAGCACCAGGTCGGCTTCGCCGGCGGCGATGCGCACCGCGTTGATGTCAGCCGGCGTTTTCGCGATGCGGATGTGGGTGGTGACCGCGCCGCCTTTCTGCGCGAGGCCGGTCTGGTCGAGCACGCTGGCACCCTTGCCTTCCAGGTGCCCGGCCATGCCGAGCAGCGCGCCGATGGTCACCACGCCGGTGCCGCCGACGCCGGTGATCAGGATGTTCCACGGTTGCGACAGGTCGCTGCGGATCGATGGCATCGGCAGGTCGGCGAGCAACGTTTTCGCGTCGACTTTCTTGCCCTTCTTCAACGTGCCGCCATGCACGGTGACGAAGCTCGGGCAAAAACCATTGACGCAGGAATAATCCTTGTTGCAATTGCTCTGGTCGATCTCGCGCTTGCGCCCGAATTCGGTGTCCTTGGGCAGCACGGACACACAGAAACTCTTGACGCCGCAATCGCCGCAGCCTTCGCACACCAGCGTGTTGACCATGACGCGTTTCTGCGGATCGACGGCTTTGCC